>CAYLSF010000272.1:0-7806 GCA_964385675.1 uncultured Saprospiraceae bacterium | reverse complement strand
CATAATGAATTAGCTATTATTTACAATAATATTTCATTGGTTTATCAAAAATTAGAAGATGTGAAAAATTCACATATCTATGCAAAAAAAGCTATTGATATTGCTGAAAAAGTACTCAGAAAAAACCACCCATCATTAGCAGACTATTATAGATTAATTGCACTAACACACTTTGATAGTCAAAACTATGAGGAAGCACTAATTGCAATTAATACCTCTTATAAAATTTTGAGTATGCAAAATTTTGATGTTACTAAGGATATGGAAAATATTAAACTCTGGCAAAAGAAAATAAAGGAAATGGTATCAAATACAAATTCTAATCCATGAGAAGCAGAATAATAAATATTGAGAACATACTCAAAACAGGAAAGATAAATATATACAAACCTAAAAACTTTCCTAAAGCATTAACTAATCTACCTACTATTAATAGAAACTATATTGTTAAGCGAAATAAAGATATTGAAGCAGTTATTTATCGCTTAAATAAAGCTAAGAAAGTGGTTTTAGTGAACGGTATAGGGGGAATCGGTAAAACAACCTTAGCTAAAATATTACTTGATGATCACAAGACAATTTTTAAACATATTGTATGGATAAATGTAACGAATGGCGTAAAAAATGCTTTTATACATCAATCTCTAATGCAAAACTTAGGGATTGATATTGAAAAACTTTTGACGATTACAGCAGATAACGATATTCTTTTTGAACTTGTTATAAACCGATTGAGACAAATATCAGGTAATAATCTTTTAGTAATTGACAATGTGGCAGGAGATATTCACCAAAAACAAACTAAGGATTATATCAATCTGTCAGAGAATTGGAATGTTTTGGTAACCTCACGCCAAAAAATAGAAGGCTTTGATAGCTACGAATTAGGCGTTTTACCTCAAAAAGATGCAATCGAATTATTTAAATTACATTACAAAGAAGCTCAAAATACCACTGAATTTAATGCGATTATAGTTAAGATTTTAGAAGCAGTTGATTATCATACATTGGCAATAGAAATCATTGCTAGGATAGCACATCAACAAGGATGGTCTTTAGGATATACTATAGAAAAACTGGCTACTAATGGTTTAGATTTTCAAGAAAGGACTAATATTAAATTAAATTACAGTGATAAAAAGCCAGTAAGAGATGTTTTTTCTTTTATTCTTGCGGCATTTAAAGTGACAAATATAACGGATAAAGCTAAGTGGATTTTAAAGCAATTTGCTGTATTGCCATCATTACCAATACATTTTGAAAATAATGATGGTGAAAATATTCAGTCATTTCTAAATATCTCTAAAACACCCTTTATTCGAGATAATTTTACAGATACTATTTCTAAACTAGGAGATAACGGATGGTTATATTGGGAATCAGAACAAGACAGATTTCAAATGCATCGTGTAGTTCAAGAGGTGTTGAGAAAACAATTACAACCCCGTTTTGAGGACTGTTATATAATGTTGGAATATTTCTATGAGCAGTTTGATTTAAAAACAGGATATAATCCTATTCTGTTAAAACGGTGGTCTGTTTATATTTCTGAGATTTTAAAACATATCAAGGCAGATGAACCTATTATAGTCAAATTGTTGACAGGACTCGGTTATTTGACTACAGATTTTGCAGACTATAAAACAGCCTTACAGTATCAAAAGGATGCAATACAATCAGCTCAAAACTTAAAAGATAATTACTTGACGGCTGTAGTATTGTCTAATACCTCAATTATTCATAGGCAATTAGATAATTTAACTAAAGCAGAACAACAGTTAAAAGAAGCCTTAAAATTATATCAAAATGAAGAGGATTTAATTAGAGTAACGTGGAAAGCTAATCTTGGGATTATTTATCGGCATTTGGGTAATTATATAAAAGCTAAGGATTTACTTGAAACAGCATTAGAATCGGACATTGCTGTACATGGAAAAAGACATCCTAGAACAAGTTTGAGGCAATCTGTTTTATCCAATGTTTATCTTAATCTAGGAGAATATAATAGAGCAGTTACTCTAGCTAATGAGTCATTACAAACAGATTTGAAACTATTAGGAAAAAAGCATCCTAAAATCGCTGTTAGGCAGTCTAACCTAGCAAATGCTTATTTAAGACTTCGCCAATATGAAAAAGCAAGAGTGTTATTAGAAGGTGCGGTTCAATTGACCGAAGAATTATTAGGAGAAAATCACACAGAATTAGCCACTTTTTTAAATGGTTTAGCTAGTGCGTACAATGGTTTAGGACAATACAAGCGTGCAATTACAACACTCAATAAGGCGATTCGCATATTCATAAACACATTTGGAGTAACAAATCGAAAAACAATACAAGTCAAAAATACACTTGCACAAACATATATCCGTAATAGTCAAGTAGAACAAGCATTAAACATTGCTAAAGATAATATTGACACTGCTAAGGAAATGCAAGTAGAAAAGACGGAGTTTTATGGTTTGTTATTGCATACTTTAGGCTGTTCATTAGTACTGAGTGATATGATTCAAGATGTTGAACAGTCTAAGAAAAAGTTTGAAGAAGCCTATCAAATTTTTAGGAGGCACTTAGGCGATAAACATCCAATGACAAAAAATACTTGGGAATGGATTTGGAAAGCCAATGATCGCTTAGATGCTTTAATGTTTCCGATGTTGCGAAAGTTTGATGACTTTTGGAATAAAAATTCAGAACACTAAACCTAAAAAGCAATGAAAGCAGAAGAGAAATTTTGGATACATATTGGTAATGCGTTAGAAAAAGAATTAGGTAGTCACCCTAAAATATGGAAGCCTAAACAGGTTGAAGATTTTCTATTCAATAGAATGTTGGAAAGATTACAGAAACTTAGTTCGCAAAATAAAAAGGTCAAAAAAATATTAGGATTAAGTACTGATGGTAAAATTTCCAAAAAAATTCCATCGAAAGATACATTCCGACGAATTTTTAAAACAGAGGGTTATATTAGCTCTTTATCCACTAGAAATGTATTTGCGATTTACTTTAAATACACCTCCTATGATGTGTATGTAAGTGATTATGATATTAAGGATGATAAAGTTTTGGATGGCGAGTTGTTGCCCCCTTCACAAGGCTTACTAGCTCATATAGCTTTTAAACTGCGACAATCAACCGATTTAAAGACAACGCTTTTTGATTTATTACAAAATTGTTACCCAAACCTACAATACAATTATAATGCTCATCCATCAGTAGATTTTTTTGCTTACAATAAAAATACGGATGAACTAGAGTTTGTCTTTTGTATAATAGATGAACAATATCAAAAACTAGATACTATCCGATTACAAAACTGTATTACTTCTATCGAAAATGCTGTACAAATTAGAATGCCTATTTTTACAATATTCTTTATTTGTAATGCTCGTATCACAAATGAGCAACAGACTGACCTTCAAAAGAAGGCAGATGAATTGGTCAATACAGAAAAAGCTTGGTATGCGTATTTTTTTGATGTAAAAGGATTTTTAGACAATCTTACCAACACCATTGATTCAGAGTTAAGAGATAAAATAGTAGAAACAAACCAACAGTATCAAACAGACTATAAGTATCGAATGGAACAGTTATTCTATTTAAAAAACGTACCGTTTCATTTAAAAAAGGATACTATTCAAAGAAACCCACTAGAATATCTTACTGCTAGTTTTTCAAATGAAGGCGATTTTGATAATGAGTTACTTTACGCTATTCTAAGGCGTGGTATTGCACAGAAGGAGGCAGGGGATGAGAAAAAGTTGTCATTAATTATTAGTGAATTTGGGTTTGGTAAAACAAGTTTGTTACTCAATATCTTTGATGAGTTATACCATAAAAATATATTGGCTTTATTTATCCCACTTGCACAAATTCATAAAACAGCTTTTAGTTCTCCTTTGGATTTTAGCAAGGCAGTTTTAAACCTATTATATAACAAACGAACTTCAACAGATAAATATATTGATTTTGACCAATCGGATAATCTGTTTGTTCAACTCCTACTAGCTGAATTCTTAGGAATGTTGCAAAAGCGAGATGATATTGTTTTTATGTTAGATGGGTTAGATGAAAATGCCTTCGCTTATACTCATAATGGTTTACAGCAAATCTTTGATTGTATTCATCAATTTCGACCTTCATGTTACTTTTCTTTACGAAAAGAATTTTGGGATGACAAGCAAGGAAATTTCCAATTTGCATTAGAAACGGATGAAATTAAGCAAATCTTTTTAACAGAATGGTCAAATTCAGACATACAGCAATATTTAGAACAATATCTACAAAACGCTAATCTAAGTCCTGAGGAAGTAGTATCCGTACAAAAGTTTATCAAAACAGTTAAAGAAGGAGACTACAAAAAATATTATGGAGATATTCCCAAGCGCCCTCTTTTTCTAAATATGCTTACCAAAGATGTTATTCGTGGACAATTACAAAAACGGAATCTATCCGAAATTTATGAAGATTATCTTATTAATAAATTTGAGATTGACTTAACCAGAGCATTTAAAGAGAATACAGAAATTAAATCAATAGCGTTATTAGGACAAGAGGATACATTTAAAATTTTACAAAAAATCATTTCTATTTTGGTAGAAGTCTCTGCTTTGATGGTCATTAATAATGAAGCATACGATGCAATTTTATTAGCAGAAATTCATGAAAGTAAAATAGAGGAGCGAGTACAATTAATACAATTAAAAGAAATTTCAATTACAGATATTTTGCTCAATTCTGTTTTAATTCCAACGGCTAAACGGAGCAGTACAGAAAACTTTTTAGTGAAGTTTGCACACAAATCGTATCAAGAATATTTTACTGCTAGATTCTTATTTGGATTATTAGAAACACCTGCGGGTTCTCGACAAGATTATGACTTATTTCGGTATAAATTTGAAAGCAGCGTAGAACAATTTCTAATTGGGTTATTAGAAACAGAGCAAAGGAAACGCCCAAATTCATTTGAGCAATGTATTAATATGATTGGGTATCTTGGAACGGATAAAATGGATGTAGGAGCATTAGGTAAAAATTTAGCGAATCAATATTTAAACTAATGAGTGAATTAATTGATAAAATAGCCAGTGAAATAGAAGTACAATTTGGAAAAGGTCACCCTTCTACTTGGGGCGGACAGCTTATTAAAGCACTTCTATATGATATGGAGGATAAGTTATCTGATATATTTAAGAACAACCCAAAGAAGGCAATTGCTTGTGGTGTATTTGATGTAGAACATGGTTGGACGCCTATTAATCTTACAACGTTTCAAAGAATATTTATAACGAAAACTACTAAAACACCTAAACCGATAACACTTAATGCTTTTTGTATTTACTTAGGATATGAAAATATAGAAGACTTTCAGTTGAAACAGAATGTTATCAAAAAGCCTAAAACAATAAAATCCGTTTATTTCAACTTTCCAAAACGACCACCTTATTTTAAAGGTAGAGAAGAAAGTATCACAACCATTCATGAAAATTTAATTGATGATAAATTTCCAGAGTCTATCATTTTGATAAGTGGAGTTGGTGGTATAGGAAAGACAACACTAGTGCATGAATATATGAATCGCTCAATTTGTCAAAGTCATTTTAAACACATTATATACAGCAGTGTCAATAAAAATTTGGAGAATGCTTTTATTCGAGATGTAGCATTATTTTTCGATATTGATCTTAAAATTTATCCTAAACACGAAGAACAAATCCAAGTCATCATACAAACACTAAAAAAGACTAAAGGGAACAATCTCATAGTAATTGATAATATCAATGAACATGATAGAGCAGATTTGGAGCGAATGAAATCTATTTTTGAGCAGACGGGGTGGTGTTTTTTAGTCACAACTAGAACTACACCTGATATATTTTTTTCGGTACAATTAGAAGAATTACCAATATCAGAAGCAGCTCAAATTTTTGCCTACCACTATTTACCATCCAAAATTCCTTCTGTTGAAGCGATAAACAAGTTAATTGAAAAAGAACAAGAAGGTATTAAAGCCCTTTTAATCCATGTATATAAACACACCTTATTGATTGAATTATTAGGAAAAGTAGGATTGAAAAGGGGATTGAAAATTCCTAAACTTTTAGAATTTCTTAAAAAGGAAGATGAAAAGTATAAAGGTATAGGATTTCAGAAAGATGGATTACAAAAAACAATCTCAATAGGTGAGCATGCTAAAAGCAGACATTTACAATCAAGGGCAACAATTCATCACTATATACTGAGTCTTTTTGAACCTGAAAAATTAAATGAATCAGGACAAACTATGGTACGTTTTTTTTCTGTGCTACCTTCTGAGGATTTACCTATAGAAGACTTAAAAATACTGTGGCAAGTCAGTAAAGAAGAGGAGATTCAGTTTGAAGATAGACTTGATGACTTACAGCAGAGTGGTTGGTTTGGGGTTAAATATCATCAACATGATGAGGTTACTATTCAAAATCTAAGTTATAAAATGCATCCTCTAGTTCAAGATGTGGTATATGAAAAATTAACACCTAATATTAATAATATTCGACCTTTAGTCAAAACAATAACTCAGGTTTTATCTACTCCTTTAAAGCATCCACACAAATATCAAGGTTATGCAAAGTCAGTGATTGATAAATTAAACTTTTTACATTTTAGAAAAAAAGAGCCAACAAATTAATATAGTTGTGTAATGGATAGTTTAGAATCTATAATTGATGATGAAGATCTGGCACTTTTACAAGTAGCTTTAGGAGATAATACAAAAAGTACAGGTAATCTACATGAAGCAGAAAAACAATTTTGTCAAGCAGCTAATATTTTTCGGGTTCAAAAAAACTATAATTATGTCGTTCTTTTGAGGAAACTAGGAAATATAATGGTAGCTAAAGGAAACTTATATGATGCAATGGTTTTATTTGTAAAATGTTCTAATTTAATTCGGAAATACTTAAACTATGACCATCAAAATGAAACGCTACTCAATGATAATGCTGCTATTATTGAAAATATTGGACACATCCACCAAGTAAAAGGACAATTCAATAAAGCATTAGAACATTATCGAAACGCATCAAATATTTTAAGATTACTTATTGCTAAAAATGATGCTAATATGAAGTTTAAGATTAACTTATCTATTCTCTATGAACGCATAGGACAAATAATACAGTGGCAAGGAGACTTTCCAACTGCTTTAAGCTATTACTTTAAAAAGTTAGAGTTATCAAAAATAATTTTTGAAATAAAACAAAGTGTAGAACACAAAAATGACTTAGCAATTGCACATACTAAAATAGCATTTCTTTTTCAGCAAGAAGGAAATTATGATAAAGCGTTGAACTACTGGAATATTGCGAAACACCTTCTTCACGAAATTCTTGAATTAGTTCCATCACAAGAGTTTTTTCAGGCTAACCTTGCTAGTGTATATAGTAATATGTCAGATATATATTTACTAAAAGAAGATGGTTTGAATACATTAAAATATATTGAAAAGGACATTGAAATTAGTCAAAACTTAATCAATATTACCCCTAATAATGAGAAGCTATACTTTAATTTAGCTGTTGCTTATTCTAAGATGGGGTTTGTTATATATCTATAAAGGATATGACGAAGCTTTAGGTTTTTTTGAACAATCAACAGTTTTATTTAATGGACTGGTTAAAAAGAATATTCAAAACGAAAATGTGCGGCTTCATCTAGCTATTTCCTATGAAAAGCAGGGAGACATTTATAAAATACAAGAAAAATTTTCTGTGGCTCTAAGTTGGTACACTAAAGAACTTAACTTATATCAAGAATTACATAAAAGTAACC
>CAYLSF010000271.1:0-7814 GCA_964385675.1 uncultured Saprospiraceae bacterium | reverse complement strand
AAAAAAGCTAGTCCCCCCTAGATTATTAAATGTTCTTTCGGTAAAAAGAATGGGAGGACTAGTAAACAGTTTTATTTTTATATCTCAAGTTCTTTTAACAATCCATAGTCAAATTCCATAATTTGAGCTAAATCAATTATTTCGTATAATCGTCCCTGGTTGGTCAGGCTTACATTCTATATCTTCACAATCTATCATACCATCCCCATCGTCATCTATACCGTTATTACAAATTTCTGCTCCAAAACAAGATTGAAGGGTGAATAAAAATAACATACCTCCGTTAGCCTGTACAGAAGAAGGAGCAGCCGATTGAACAGTTATATTATCAATTGTGCCTGATGAAGGACCTTGCCTAAAGAATACAGTACTACTAAAACCATCTCCCTCATTGTTTGTCGTAAAATCTCCAGTTGTATTAGTAAGAATATTCTCAGCAACTTTGGTATAACCTGTGATATTGTTAAAGCCGCCTGTATTAGAACCTCCTAAACCACTAACCGCTAAGACCAAAACACCATCTTCTGCTTCATCTGGTTCTTGACCATTGTCAAGGTTCGTATCTGTCATTGTATAATTGCCATTAAGAGATGTTGATGATGAGGCAATACCGTTTGAACCAGAAGTACTCACACCACTACGAACGATACCTACATTACTTTCTAATACATTTTCAAATACAAAAGCATACATAATAGCTTCATCAGCTCCATCAATTGGAGCATTAACATTTGGCAAAGTAATATCAATTGTTCCCGATGGCGAACCACCTAAAATTGTATTAATATCGTTTTCATAAATAACAATGAAGTAACTTTCACGAGAATAGAAAGTAGCTTGATCATTTGGGGTCGGAGGCGTTGGAAAACCATTCTGATAACCAAATCTTAAATCGCCAGCAGGTAGGTTTAAAGGATTTTGATAACTAACATTTCCTCCAGTACCCGCAAAGTTAGCAGTGATTTGATAGGTTCCTGATAAGAATGTAGGAGACGCAAAGTTGTCCGCAAGTCCAACACCTACGGTATTAGCGTTGCTACAATCATCACCGCCTTGACAATGTTCTCTTTCAAAATTGACTAAAATAAATACTGCACGAGAACTACCCGCAGGTATATTTAAGTTGTTGATGTATGGAATATTTGTAGCACCTGCACCTATTTTTGTATCTATTTTTTGCGAAAGCAATTGAACACCATCAGCACAAGTGTAATTACAGGAAGGACAATCAGAGTCTGCACAATCGATAAGTCCGTCACCGTCATCATCTATACCATTATTACAAATTTCACTACAATTGGGATTATTCGCTACAATAACCGTATTACTGTTGGAGAAACAACCGATTGGCGATTTTTCAAATAAATAATATGTTCCTGCTGGAACAACTAAGCTGGATAGCAACGAACTGGCATTGGTGTTATTCGCATTATGCCATTCTAAAGTATAACCTGTTGTTGATGGCGAACCTTGCAAAGTAGCGAGATTGACGGTTTTGAAACCACAATCTGTTGTTGCGTTTGACGGAATCGTTGGTGTTTGTGGATTTTCCACATTGACCGTGATTTTTGCCGTGTCTTTACATGCCAATTCATCTTCTGCTACTAAGAAATAATTTGTTGTAATAGATACAGGTTCTGAAGTCGGATTACTCACGACCGAACCGCCATTTGGCGAATTGGCATACCAAATTGGGTTGAAGTACGTATTATAATTTGGTATGTTTGCCGTCAAGTTTCGATTACCAATAGGTGCACAAACTGGCGTTGTACTCACATCGGCTATGTTTGGTTTTGGTGTAACATTGACTACAACTGTTTCACGAACGAAACAACCTGTTCTCACTTCGGCATAAGTTAATTCGTAAGTCGTTGTGACGGTTGGCGAAACAAACGGTCGAGCAACAAAGCGATTATCAATTGTACCATTTTCAGTTGCTGAATTTATTGCTGACCAAGTGTAATTGTAAGTTGCTGGTGCGTTCGCACTTCCGATTTGCACACTTTCACCCGAACAAACCGATTGTGAAACGCCTGCTAAATCCGTTTGAATATCTGGAACAGTAATGACAACATCATCGGTTACCGTACAACCTCCCTTGGTGGCTGTCAATCTGTAAACATACAAACCTGGTGTAACAGTTGTTTGACTAAAGTTAGTTGGAACGCTACTCGATGAAGATAAATAAGACATCATCGTTGCGGCTTGTGAAGCCGTTGGTGTTGTTGGAAATCCGTTAATATCGCTGGTGTAGCCGAGTGCAGACCATGAAGTCGTGCCTGTTCCCGAAGTTCCAATACTGATAGCAGAACTATTTGGACACCAAGTTTGGTCATCACCTGCATTTGCCCCCAAACCTGCTGGCGGATTAATCGTAATTTCATCAAAAGCAAAACAACCCGTTGATGTTCCTGCAAAAAGTGTATAATTTGTGGTAATGCCTGGCAACGTATAAACTTGCGATAAATTTTCGCCAAGATAAGGCGTTGTACCTGCTGCATCGGTGTATAAACCCTCAAAAGGAAACCAAAGATAGATGAAACCCGAAGTTGCTACTGTTCCAATTTGAAGTAGGTTACCACCACAAGTTGCAGTTTGGTTTGGTCCTAAATTTATGGTAATGGCAACATCGTTGATAGTATAAGTTGCAGTTGTTGTACCGCAATTTCCTTTAGAAGCGGTGAGTGTAAATTCTGCTGTACCCGAAAAAGTAAACGGCAATGTCACCGTTGGACGATAAGAAGAAGTACTACTTAACCAAGCTAAATCTGCTCCTGGTCCTGCTGTCCATGTAAACGTAACACCTAAACGATTAGTGTAGGAAATAAAATTACCAATACTGAAACTTTCCCCTGCACAACGAGAATAAGTGGTATTATTTAGCGTTGGTGGCGGATTCGTATTGGTTGTAATAATTACCGAATCTCTTGCTTGACAACCTGTTGTGGTTTCTGTTACAATTAAATTGTACTGAATACCTGATGGTGCATTTGGCACAATCAAGTACGGTCGTGCAGAAGTCGAATTTGGCACACCGATTGGGTCGTTTAAACCTGCTGTTGGTGTCCATGAATACGTATGGTTTGGTTGTTCTGTTGTTCCTAATCGCACTAAAGAGTTTTGACAAACACCACTATAATTTATTCCTGCATTGGCAACAATATCTATCATTTCAATCGTCATGGTATCATTTGCAATACAACCTGTAACAGGGTCTTCGACCATGACTGAAAATTCTGTTGTTCTTAAAGGATTGAAAGATGGAAAGGCAGTGTTGCCACCTGAAGTAATATTAGGCGTGCCTACTGAACCGACTTGTCCCCATTCCCAAATCAATCCGCTATTTGGTGCAGTTGTATAGTCTGTACCTGAAACATTGTAAGTACCTGTATTTCCTGTTCCAACTTGCGTTCCTGGTAATGGGAAATTACAAAGGCTATTATCTATTACACCAACGACTGGACCAGCATTGACGGCAGAAAAAACTTGAATATCTTCACTACAATCAATATTATCACCACCAAAATTACCCGTAGAAGTCAAGCGATAAACGACAACATTTGCTCCTGACCAACCCCAACTTGGATCATCAAAATCAACAATTACCCTTGACGGATGCGTTGCTCCTGCGGATAATTGATTGCCTTTTACACCATTATTATCTTCAAATAATCCTTGCGGTGCAATGTTTGGCGGTTGCACTACGCCATCGACACTATAAGTTGTCCATGTAGAGTTCAATCCTGCTAAACTTATTCCCTCAAGCCAAGCAGTTGAGCCGCTACACGCACCGTTTGTTCCCTCAAGTTTTGCAACGATTGGCGTACACCAATCGCCACCACAACTTGGATAATAAAATAATCGTACGGTATCTCTTGTGTTACATCCATTTGGATAAGTCGTAAAAGCTGCAATAACTTCAAAATCTATGGTATAACCTGAGGTGTAATTTGGAAATGTTGCCGTTAGAAATTTATCGAAACTAACAGCCGTATTAACACCGTCCATTGTCCATTGTCCGTTGGAAGTTAAGGCAGAAATACCGCCTGGATAAGTCGTGGAAACTGGTCGCCATTCAAAATAAGAACCCGTCATTGTCGGGTCACCAAAAGTTTGACCTGGCGTTGTTCCACAAGCTGGTTTGTCTATACCTGCATCTGCGAATGCTCTTGCCGTATCGGTTACAGTCATTGTCGTTTCAAAAATACAACCATCACTCAATCGCAAAGCGGTAAAGGTATATTCTATCGTACTAATTGGCGAAAGCCCTAAAGGCAAAAAGCCAGGGTCAAATGTTGGATTGAATAAGGTAACATCATCTAAATTTGTACCTGGCGACCATTGGAAAACATAACCATCTGGCGGTGTTTGACCATTGCCAATAATCGCTGGTGCATCATCTTGACAAAAACTTGCATCCGATAAAGTCGTCAATTCTGTTGCAAAAGGTTGAGCTGCTGGTACATTGACTTGTGTTTGCCCTGCAATACAGTAGCTAGATTGTGTTTTTAATTTTACCCTCAAAAAGTAATCACCTGTAACCGTTACATTAGGATTAGGTTGATTAGATGTAAAACCGCTTGGTCCTATCCATTGGTAATCAAAATCAGGATTGATAGCAGTTGGACCTAAAGTTACACTTGGTGAGGGTGAACCAGGACACAAAGTTATACTTGGTGCAGAACCTGCTGGTGCAGTTAATGGCATAATGGTCACAAATCCCTCACGTTTACAGCCGCCTGCATCGGTGACAACCAAACGATAATAACCTGCAGTTACGGCAGTAGTTGCTACGCTTCCGCTAAAACTAGCTGCTGTTCCCGAGCCGCTTGACGGTGCGATAATGCTATTCGATACTGGAGCAAATCCATCGTACCATTGCCATGAAATATTGCCCGAAGCACCTGTTATGGTGATATCTAAATTTGTCAACGTTCCAGGACAAAAATAAACTGGCGTAGTCGGAGCATTGATAGTTAAATTAAAATTACCTGATATGGTTGCTGTTGCGATATTACTATAAGAAGTATCACAACCACCTTGCATTCCTCTTCTATATCGTACTGTTCCCGGATTTAGTTCGGGTTCAGGTTTTAAGACATCTAAATTAGCTCCAAAAATTGGCTGCCAAGTTGTGCCATCGTAAGATTTTTCCCATTGATATTGAACAAGCGGCGTGACAGGTGTTGGATGTGAAGTGATTGAACCATTGCGACCAATATCTGGCAATGTGTGTGTCGGTGATGAACCGTTGCCACTTATATAACTTTCGCCTTGCCCGTTGATTGGACCATCATTCGGATTTTGATAAATCAATCCGCCAACACAAAATGTATTATTGCCTGAAGCAAAATCATCAATCGTATTCGGTGAAGTTGGTTCGTGAAAAACGGTTACGAATCCGCCACCTGTAGAACTTGGTGTTGCATCATAAACCGTTTTTTGCGTTCCTGTTTCAAAATCATGATACGTTGGTGTTACAGGATAACGATAAGCATGATTGTTATAATTACCTGCTACATAAGCTTTGCAATCATCCGTGACAAAGGCAGTTTTCGGAACAACATAAGTCTGGTTGCTTCCATTTTGTACATCTGAACCTAATAAAGTCGAATACTCAATACTACCTGTTGGTGATAATATCGAGTATATGTAAGATGAAGTTCTATCGCCTGCGGGTTGTGCGGTTTGTATTGCTCCTGGTGTTGTCGTAATACTTGAACTCACTTGTGAACTCACTTGATAAAAATAATGCAATCTTCCCTTGTTATCTATTTCTACACCTGGCACAAAATCATAATTCGCATTACCTGCAAAAACATTTACAAACTCATATTGAGATGGATTGGAAGCTGGAATTTTACATAATACATTCTGATACGCACTACCCAAAGGGTTAATAAAGTAAGGGTCAATAACATTTAACGCTTGAATATTTGGCGATGGAGTCAATCCTGCTGGCGAACCAATGTCATAAAATGACCAATCAGACGAAAAATAAATATTGCCATCATCATCTACGGCTATTTCGGGTTCGTAACCACAATCGTAAAATGAAAAAGGAAGATTAATCATTAATGGTGTAAGCAACGAACCATACATTAAATTACTCAAAGTTGGGTCGAACTTAGCGACATAAGTGAGTAATGACTCGTTGGATAAGTCGTGGATATTATCAACTTGTGTTTCTGTCTGAACAGCGTTTGGTGTAGTTGGTGGAAAATGCCCAGAACCCATCCCCAAAATATAAATATTACCTGCGGCATCGGTTGCCATATCGTTCACTTCGATGTAACCTTCGTCATTGGTTTCAGGTGCTAAAAAGGTACTATACAACAAACCTGCACTTCCGCCTATCGTTGTATTGATACAAAATACGGCTGCACCATCGCAAGTTGTTGTACGTTGATACGCATTTGCTGATGTTAAGAAAGCCGAATTATCACGTACATAAATTGTATAATAAACGTTATCGCCATTGACGATGATACTTCGGTTGTCGCTACGGTTAGCAACACTTGTACCAACATAAGTACTATATTTAATCACACTTCCCGTGTTGTTCAGTCGCATGACAAAAGCATCGTAGCTTCCATTGCGAGTAGCGTTGTATGCAGCAACTGTTCCATTGATAGGGAAGTCATCAGAAGTGGTTACACCTGTTAAGAATATATCTCCTGCATCATTGACGTGAATGCCTTTGGCTATATCTACACTACTGCCTGTGATGTAGGTACTCCAAAGAACAGTCGTACCATCTGCTGAAAGACAAGTGACAAAACCATCTTCATCTGTCATACTTGCACCATTATTAAATACATTTCCCAACGTATTCGGATAATTTGCCGTGACTACCTCACCAGCTAAATAAATATTTCCAGTAGCTGAATGAACGTACATATCCAAAAAAGAGAAATCACCATCGCCTAAAAATGTACTCCAAAGCAGGGCAACAGGGTCAATGACTAAAGTTCTATTCGTGTCGTATTCTCCTAACTTAAACGAAATAATATCACCATCTAATTGATAGGCACTTTCGACTTCGACTTTTTTACCATCTATTTTTTGGTAAGAAAATGGTTTACCTTTTTTGAGTTTTCCAAATTTCGTTTCAAACTGAAGCGTGCCGTCGTCTAAGATTTCAAGATTTTTGACACCATTCATTTTAAATTGAATGACATCAGGCATCGTATGCGGACGAACAATGAAGTCATACTTCAATGATTTTTCACTTTCGTAAAATTCCGCATCAATCCCTTGCCAAAGGTCATGATAAATCAATCTTCTATTCTGTGTAATATTTGGGTAGCTTTTATGGTATTTATGGTACGTAATTTTGGTTGGTAAAACGCCTTGTCCATCAAGTGAAACACTTTCGTTCGCATTGATGAACTCCATCGCATAACCAACTTGCTCCTTATTTTGATTACTAATAGTTGACCGTACTTCGTTCTTTTGAAAAAAGTAAGTCGCTTGAGTGGCAGTGGCTTTGTAGAGGACTTTTTCATTTTCTATCTGTCCAATATTTCTTTCAAAACCTATTTTTTTATTGGCAACAAGGTTTTGGAACTTTTTCTGTTGCTGTCGTTCACCTTCACTTTTAATGCAATGGCCTGGTCGTTGTGCAGATATATCAAAACTCCATTGAATAAGGATTAATAACACCCCATATTTAGATAATTTTCTTATTGTTGTCAGTTTCGATACGAATAATACTCCCATGCTATTCCTCTATTTGATGATTAAAATTTATCTCGTAGTAATTGATTGACATTTTTGCTTTTTTAAATGCAACTTCATTTGATATTGTCTCG
>CAYLSF010000270.1:0-7816 GCA_964385675.1 uncultured Saprospiraceae bacterium | reverse complement strand
ATAGAAACACTCCCGATAGCTATCGGGATAGGCGGATTAAACAGATAAATACGGATCAAATTTCGTTTTGAAATTATTTATCTTATATTTTGAATCTGTTTATTTGGTTTTTTATATAAAAAGCTACAACAGAACTGGACTAATCATAAAATAAGATAGCCCACTACAACAAGTTTCCAGTATCAAGCAACAAGTATCCCGCATCAAGGCAACCTCGCAATCGCTAACATAATCGTTTCCATTTTTTTACGAATAGGGATTGATTTTCCTGTAAAGTTATTGGCAATCATTACAAAACTCATCATCTTACCCGAACGGGTTTTAGCATAGCCGGCATACGCTCGCACTCGTCGCATGGAGCCACTTTTTACTCTTATTCGGCTACCATCTCCTTTTGCCCTAGGAAATAAATACCGAACTGTTCCTGTTCTCCCACCAATTGGCAAAGACGCATAAAAGGGTTCAAATAATCCTTTGTCTCGATAAACTTTACTCAAAATCGTTGCTAGTCCTTGTGGTGTAATCGCATTTCGAGGCGATAAGCCACTACCATCATCAATAAATAAACCATCCATATTGACGCCCCTATTTTTCCAAAACTCTTCAACGGTTTTCACACCTGCTGCTGATGAACCTTTCGCCCATCTTTTTTTACCCATGGCTTTGAGTAAACTTTCGCAATAAAGGTTGACCGATTTTTCATTGGCTCGTTGAATGATTTTGCGTAATGTCGGCGATTCAATAGTTAAGAGTTTACTTCTAGCATCGTATTTAGCTTGGCTCGTTCTTTTGAGTTCTAGTTGTGTGGTAGGTATTTTAGTGGTTTTAATACCGTTTTGCTGCAAGGTTTCCGTTAAGGCATACGCTGCATAATACGCTGGGTCTGGAATTGCTCCTTTAATTCTAAAATTGGTTTTACCAACAGGGATTGTTCCCCGAACATATCGCAAATACGTACGAGGCGAACCAAAAACATACGCATTATCGCCTGTTCCTCTAGCATCTGTTTTTACCTCATTATTAAAAGTTAGGTAAGGCATTTCGGGCGTTATTTTAGCAATGGTGGTCAACTTTCCAACCGTGTTGGTTCGTCCAAAATCTAAGTAATATAGATTTTCATGGATATTTAAACCACTTGCCCCTGCTCCATAATAATTTCCAATGTCGTTCCATTGCCAAGATGCCATGGGCATTTCCGTTGTAAAATAAGTATCATCTCCAATGATATGTCCTTCAATTTTGGTAATCCCTACCTTCTGAACAGCTACTAATAAATCCGATAAAACTGCATCTAATTTTTTAACTTGTGGTGTCTCGTTGGATTTTACCATCGTAGAACCCAACATCGGATCGCCTGTGCCTGTGATATATAAATTACCTTTAAGTACGCCTTCTGATGTGATATAACCATCGTGTTCGAGGTAGGTTTTAAATTTATAATCTTGTCCTAATACGCCTATACTTGTAGCAGTAGTCAAGGTCTTCATAATGGAAGCTGGCGTAAAGGCCTTATTGGTATTTCGTTGAGCAATTATTTTACCCGTTTGTGCATCCATCACGCATACACCTAGCAATCCATATTGCATTTCAGGGGCGTTGGCTAGGTTCTGAATAGCCGTATTTAGATTTTGAGCATGGATAGCTGTTGTCATTAAGCAGACGAAAAAGATGGTTTTTAGATAATATAGCATAGCGAAAGGATTACTTTAGTTGTTTAAATTGTCCAATTGTTTTGATTGTTATCCGAATATACGTATTTGTTGTCCAACAATTTTAACAATTACAGCAATTCAACAATTTATTTAATCAAATGAAATCAAAACAACGAGTTTTAGTTTTTATTGTAATCGCTCAGTTTTTCTGCACTTCTTTGTGGTTTGCAGGAAACGGCATTATTAATCAACTTATCGCCTCTTTTCAATTGAATGATAATGCTTTAGCCTATTTGACCTCTTCGGTTCAATTTGGTTTTATTTCGGGTACGTTGGTGTATGCTTTATTAACCATTACAGATCGATTTTCGCCTTCCAAAGTATTTATGGTGAGTGCCATTTTAGGGGCATTATTTAATTTAGGGGTAATTTGGGAGGATAACCAACTCACCTCATTGCTAGTTTTTCGATTTTTTACAGGCTTCTTTTTAGCAGGAATTTATCCTGTGGGTATGAAAATCGCTGCGGACTATTTTGATAAAGGATTAGGGCAATCGCTTGGTTTTTTAGTTGGGGCATTGGTGTTAGGTACCGCCTTTCCGCATTTGTTATCCGATATATTGAAAGGGCTAAATTGGGAATTAGTTTTAATTAGCACGTCAAGTTTAGCATTTATTGGAGGGTTATTGATTTATAGTTTTGTACCTGATGGTCCAAATCGAAAAGTCGGTAAGCAGTTAGATATTGGAGCAGCTTTTTCTGTATTTAAGAATAAACCATTTCGCTCTGCTGCTTTTGGCTATTTTGGACACATGTGGGAATTATACACCTTTTGGGCTTTTGTTCCTATCATTCTAACAACTTACATGGAACTTCATGCTGACACTCATATCGAAGTAGGTTTCATGTCTTTTCTGGTCATTGCTATAGGAGGTGTTGCTTGTGTCATCGGTGGTTATATTGCGAGTCAAAAAGGCACTAAACAAACCGCATTCACGGCGTTATCTTTATCTGCTTTATGTTGTTTTATTATACCATTTGCCTTTAGCTGGGCTTATCCAGTTTTTTTAGGGTTCCTCTTTTTTTGGGGTATGGTTGTCATAGCAGATTCGCCTTTATTTTCCACTTTAGTGGCTCAAAACGCTGTGCCAGAACTCAAAGGCAGTGCGTTAACACTCGTCAATTGTATTGGCTTTTCGATTACGATCATTAGTATTTTATTATTTAATCAAATCAATCTAGTGTCTCCTTCAGTTTATAATTATATGGTATTGGCATTTGGGCCAATATTAGGACTTATCGCTTTAAAAAACTAATCAATTCTATAAAATTCAACTATCTATGACAACATATAATCATTTTGACCAACGCATTCATCAATTATGTCAAATCATTGCTAAGGTCAATAGAACCTACGTTCCTAAAAAAGCAGATGATAGCCATACCAATTTATATTATGATAGTGTCTCAGAGAGAATGGTTGGGCGATGGATAGTTACGCCTAAGGGGAAAGGGTTATTAGCATTTAATATAAATACTCAAACCTTTGAATGGTTAGATGAAACTTTAGCAGTAAAAGCTCAAATTACTGCAATTGGTAAAACAGATGATGAAATTGAAATCGATTTAGTTCCTATTCTACAAAGCTATGGATTAGATACACAAGAAGTTAGGATACCCCTGCATTTTGAAATCCCCAAATATCCTTTCTATAATCAACCGATTGAGCCTTTTCATATTTTACATTTGGAAGAATGGAAATCTTATCGCACCCTAGCCAATGAAGTTTTTGCAACGATATTAGGTTCTCTGCAAATAGAAAGCGAGGTGCGTATTTGGCCACATCATTTTGATACAGGAATTTATGTTGAGCCACATCAACATATAGGTATTGGAATGGGTTTAGCCATGGAAGATTCAATGGTTGGTGCACCTTATTTTTACATTGCAGGTTATCCATTAAAAGCAGGTGAAATTGATTTTCAAAATCGCCCAACATTGAAAAATGGACAATGGAGAATTAAGAGTAATTGGAAAGGAGGTATTCTATCTTTAGCGACCTTACTCAAAAATGGTGGAGATAGAAAAGCAACAGTCTTAGCATTTTATAAAACGACTATTGACTGGTATTTAAATCAGCCTAGTTAGAATTCACCCAAAATATGAATCTAAACAAACGATACCTCGGCAAGGAACAATTAGATAATTTAGCGTTACAAGGAGAAGATTTACATCAAACACTTAAAGGATTACAATTCATTAACCAATGGTTTGGGAATGTAAAAACAGTCAAAAAGACCTTATGGCAAGAAATACAAAAGCGACAACTTCAAGATATTACCATAGTTGATATCGGTTGTGGCGGAGGGGATCTATTAAAAGCCTTATCGTCCTTCTTAGCCTCCAAATCTATCAACTATACTATGATTGGTATAGATGGAAATCTAAATTCCATTCAATATGCTCGACAACAAACTCAAAACAATTCCAACATTCAATTTCAAACGGCTGATATTTTAGCCTCTGACTTTCAAATTCCTACCTGTGATATTCTAATTAGTAGTCATTTTATGTATCACTTTACGGACGAACAATTAATGCCTTTTTTGCAGCAGCAACGACGTTTTGTGCGTCAATTCATACTTATTAGCGAGCTTCAACGCAACCTCATTGCCTATCGGTTGTTTCGTTTTTTTATACCTTTATTGGGATTTCATCCAATGATTGTACAAGATGGAATGACCGCTATTCGACGGGCTTTTACAAGAACAGAATTAATGTCAATTCTTCAAAAAGCCAATTTCAACCAATTTAGAATCGAATGGAAATGGGCGTTTCGATTTATTATTTTAATACAAGTATCGGACAATTTTAATGATACTTAACTTCTAATAAAAAATGTTTTTCAACCAATTCAAAACCCGCTCAAATGAAGAGGAGATCATGGACGATTTGGACATGACGGGGGAAGAATTGGAAGAAGCCTTAGTAGCGTTGGATAGAATCAATTGGTGGTTAGGTGGAAATCAAGTTTTGCTCAGTGGGTTAAAAAAGATTCTAAAAGCTAATCCTACCTTTCAAAATCAAACCTTACGCATAGCAGATGTAGGTTGTGGTGGCGGAGATGGATTAAGAAGTATTGCAAATTGGGCAAAACGACAAGGTATTGAAGTAGAATTAATCGGAATAGATGCTAATGAATTCACCTTAGATTATGCTCGTCAACGCTCTCAGCAATTCAAAAATATTACGTATCTGCAAGCAGATATTTTAGATAAAAATTTTTCATATCAAAATTTTGATATAGTCTTGTGTGGGTTGTTTTTACATCATTTTACCGATGACCAACAAGAAATGTGGGTCAAAAAATGCTGGAAAGATGGTGTAAAAGTGCTACTCATCAACGATTTGCATCGGCATTGGTTGGCATACGTTTTATTTCAATTGATTTGCTTCGTTTTTCGAGCGTCACACATGGTTCAAAACGATGGAAGTCTCTCGATTAAAAAGGGCTTTATCCAATCAGAATTTAAACAATTGCAACAACGAACCAATACGACTAAAGCCACTATTCAATGGAAATGGGCTTTTCGTTGGCAAGTTATTTTTTACGGTGAACGGTAGACGGTGAACGGTGAATGGTGAATTGCTTCGCAATTTTTTATTAACGTTATCTACTCTATCGGCAGACAGGCGGGTGTCAAGGCAACAAAGTTGCTGACCGTCAACCGTTCACCGTCAACCGTTCACCGTAAATAAATGTTACCAAAAATACTAGCAACAGCAACCGAACAACCGATGTACACCAAATCTACGGATGAAATCATGGTAGATATGGAGCGGCATTTGGAAGGACAAGATGAACGATTTAAACGAAAGGTGCTACGCATTTTTAAGTATGCACAGGTCGATCAGCGATATTCGATTATGTCGGCAGAAGAGGTATTTAGTCATTTAAGTTTTGAAGAGAAAAATGATATTTATTGCAAACATGCAATCGAGTTATCAGAAAAAGTATTAAAAAAAGCCCTTCAAAAAGCCAATTTACAACCGACAGATATTGATTACATTATTACCGTCAGTTGTACAGGTATCATGATTCCATCAGTGGATGCTTATCTTATCAATCGCCTTAAAATGCGACAAGATATTGTACGACTTCCCGTAACAGAAATGGGATGTGCAGCAGGGATTTCAGCCTTGATTTATGCCAATAATTTTCTAAAAGCCAATCCGAATAAACGGGCGGCCATTATCGCCATGGAATCCCCTACAAGTACTTTTCAATGGAATGATTTCTCCATGACCAATATGGTGAGTGCGGCTATTTTTGGAGATGGTGCAGCGTGTGCGATTTTGGATAATAGCTCAACAGCAATTGCTCCGACCATCTTGGATACGAGTATGTATCATTTCTTTGATGAAACCCACATGATGGGATTTCAATTAAAAAATTCAGGATTACAAATGGTACTCGCTCCAAGTGTACCTGAAACAATTAAAGCACATTTTACGGATATTTTATTTCCTTTTCTAGCTAAAAATAAGTTAACGATTCAAGATATTGATCATCTAATTTTTCATCCTGGTGGCAAGAAGATTGTGAAAACAGTAGAAGGTTTATTTGGCGAATTGGGTAAAAATATTGATACGACCAAAAAGATTTTAAGGGAATATGGTAATATGTCAAGTGCAACTGTTCTATACGTCTTGAATGACTTTATGCAGCAAGATGTCAAAAAAGGCGATAAGGGATTGATGTTGAGTTTTGGACCTGGGTTTTCGGCACAGAGTGTATTGCTAGAATGGAGGTAGTGAAGCCGTAAAACAGTGGGTAGTAGGCAGTTTTTTAAACAGTAAAGACAATATAACAATACAACAATGAGCCGATAGGCGATAACAATTTTTCTATCATGCAAACTTTCAAAAATAACTGGGCAGTTATCATCGGCGGGTCAAGTGGTATGGGCTTAGCGATTGCTCAAAAGATGGCGAATGAAGGCATGAACTTGTGTATTATTCATCGTGATAGAAGAAAAGATTTACCTGCTATTGAGTTAGCGTTTGAAGCGATTCGAGGGAAAGGAGTTGAGCTATTGACGTTTAATTATGATGCTTTAAATACGACAAAGCAAGATTTGATTTTAAAGGCATTGATAGAAAAATTAGGGTCGAGTCAAAAAGTAAAATTAATCGTTCATTCGATAGCAAAAGGTAATTTAAAGCCAATTCATATATCGGATAAATCAGGTTTAGATTTACAACAAGCAGCAAATGTATCCGATACCGATTTATTGAATACTTTTGAAGGATTAAAACAATTACCGACTTTTTCATCTAATATACCAAAGCTAGGTGAGCAAGATTTCACCTTAACGATTCAAGCGATGGCAACTAATTTTTATCATTGGGTACGATTATTATTAGATGCAGAGTTATTGGCAGATGATACAAGAGTTATTGGTTTAACAAGTGAAGGGAGTCAACGAGCGTGGAAAGGGTACGCTGCGGTGAGTGCGGCAAAGGCAGCATTAGAATCTATTTGTCGCTCAATGGCTGTCGAATTAGCACCAAAAGGCATACGATGTAATGTCATTCAAGCAGGGGTAACGGACACGACTTCACTACGAATGATTCCCAATAGTGACCAATTAAAATTACACGCTGCTCTACGAAATCCTTTTGGACGATTGACAACACCAAAAGATGTAGCGAATGTGGTTTATTTACTCACTCGACCAGAATCTGCATGGATTAATGGAGCTGTTATACCTGTAGATGGAGGAGAACGAATTGTGTAATTGTTAATTGTTAATTGTTAATTGTTAATTAAAGCAATAATTCCTAATTAAAAAAGATGCTAGAAACGATAAAATCCTTATTGCCTTATGAATCGCCTTTTTTGTTTGTAGATGCTTATACGCATATTGACGCGAAAGGAGCAGAGGGGCATTATACCTATAAGGAGGATGAATATTTTTATCAAGGGCATTTTAAAGGAAATCCAATTACGCCTGGTGTGATTTTGATAGAGACCATGGCTCAAATTGGTTTAGTGGGATTAGGGTTATATTTAACAAAAATGCACGAAGTCGTAAAGCCTTTAAATTTTGTCTTTACCTCTTCAGAAGTTGAGTTTTTAAAAAAAGTATTACCCAATGAAC
>CAYLSF010000269.1:0-7824 GCA_964385675.1 uncultured Saprospiraceae bacterium | reverse complement strand
GGACCTACTATAGAAGTGGGGGCCACAAGTACAGTAGCGAATCAATGGGAAGAATTAACTTTTGATTTTTCCGCAGGTAATGGTGACGGTAATACATATTCACAGGTTGTAATTTTCCCTGATTTTACTAGTCAATTTCGTCCAGGTACAATGTATTTCGATGATCTTGTAGTTCCTACAGGAAACTTAGCGGCAGCTCCTTCAAGTGCTTCATCTACACCTACACACGATGAAGTGGCTGATAATGTTTTATCTGTATATAGTGAGCATTATACTACAAGTACGGTTAATGTTTCTGATCTTACACCTAACTGGGGTGGTCCTCAAACAACTGTTGCTGTTGAAGAGGATTTAGATGCTACGGCAACTACTAATAACGCTTTAAAATACACTACTTTTAACTATCAAGGAATTCAATTTGGTGCAGGTGCTGATGCATCTACTAGAGGCTTTTTACATTTTGATTATTGGACTGCCGACTTAGGTTCTTTTAATTTTTATTTAATTGACACCGACACAGGTAATGAATATGGATATGCTGTTAATCCTACAAGTTCAAGTGCATGGACAGGGGTTGATGTACCTTTATTTGTTTTCTATTATGGAGGAGTTGACTTAACAAGTATAGATCAAATTAAAATTGATGGAGGGAATAGCACTGAAAATATCTATTTTGATAATATCTATTTCCATGGTACATGGGATGCTCCTACAACTAATGCTCCCGATCCTGTTCATGATGAGGCAATGGATGGTGTAGTATCCATTTTTAGTAATGATTATACTAATCCCACTGGTGTAAACTACTATCCTGATTGGGATGGAGGTGCAGGAACAGTACCAAGTTCTGTTAATATTGTAAGTGGTGATGCTAATAATACATTACAATATTTAAATTTTACTTTTCAAGGAACTGAATTTTACAACCCTAATCAACAAGATGTAAGTGGAGCTTCTTATCTACATATTGATTATTGGGCATCTGATGCTACAACAAATTTGACCTTTGGGATAATTAGTTTGACAGGAGGTACTCAAAGAGCTGATGTTGCCATCAGTCCATTAACAAAAGGACAGTGGGTAAGTATAGATATTCCTATGTCAGATTTTACTACTAATAATTCAAATACAGTACTTACTGACATTGAACAGATGATTGCTGTTGGTGATGGTGTTGTTTGGTTAGATAATATTTATTTCCACGCAGGTGCACCTGTACCTGTTGAGTTGTCTTCTTTCTCAGCAAGAGAACAAGGTGCAGTCAACTTATTAGAGTGGGCTACGGCAAGTGAGTTAGATAATAGTCACTTTGATATTGAGCGTTCTACGGACGGTGTAAACTTTGAAGCTATCGGTCAAGTAGAAGGATTCGGTACTACATTTGAGGCACAGCGTTATTCTTTTATCGACGAAGCACCTAATGCCGTTAGTTACTATCGCTTAAAGCAAAATGACTTTGATGGTAAATATGAGTATAGCAGTACAGTAGTGGTTAAAAGAGGAGAAAGACAAGAAGCTAATGTTAAGGTATTTCCTACTTTAGCTAAAGATAAAGTATCTATTGACTATACCGCTACGGCTACTGAGGATGTACAAGTTATGGTTGTAGATGTAATGGGAAGAGTTGTCATGAACAAAACTTTTGCAGGGGTTGAAGGTAGTAATTTCTTCTTCTTAAACATCAATGAGTTGACCAAAGGATCTTACTTCGTAAGAATTCAATCTAGCAGTAGTGTACACACACAAACTATTGTTAAGCAGTAGTTAGTTCGATTTTCGACAATTGAGGAGTTAACTCCTCAATTGTTGAATATTAAAATGTAAACGTTTTAAATTGCTTATAAACTATGATGCTGCTTCAAGACTTTGGAGCAGCATTTTTTTTACCGTGTTCAGCACGTATAATATAAAAGGAATTGTGCTTATATAAATAGTGTTTTTAAAACTAATTTTTTATTTTCAGTAAAAAAATTGCTTAAATTTTAACACGAAATACAATTAACCTAATCAATATTTATATTCTATCATCGTATTTAGTATTTTTGAGAAAATGAACTTATTAACCTAAATCCCCCTATTAATCGTATTTTTTCTGCAAGATGATATACAAGTAGTTTTTATAGTATGGTAACTCAGTAGTTAAAATTAGCCTAAAGATATTTGCATGAAATACTTATTCCTATTGTTTTTATTAATCATATCATATACTATTAACGCTCAGCAAATAGGAGGTGGATTAAAGTTTGGTATTGATCAGACCTATGATCTTAAACTTACGCCTACATTTAAATCTAATACAGAACTAGTCTTAATGAATCTATCGCCAAAATTTGAAGGTCACTTAGGGGTATGGATGCGAGCGAGTAGCGAATACTTTTTTTTCCAAACCGAATTATTATTGCACAAAACAGATGAACGGTATTTACTTGGTAAATTAGGGCGTAATACAACGCAAATAAAATTTTCAGAGCATCGGTATTTCTTAGAACTCCCCTTAATAGTTGGTAGTACTTATCGCTCCTTAGAGTTTTATACAGGTGTTGCACCTAGAGTATCTATTAATACCCCTCAAAATCTAGCCTATTGGTTCGATTTACAACGATGTAATGAACCCCTTTATTTAAAATATATGGTAGGGGTAGGATTAAAACTAGGTTCTCTAAGAGTTGATCTTAGATATAATAATCAGCTATTATCTTACCATGATTGTATCACCGTGGATAATCATGCCTTTCAAGCTGTTGATCATATAGAGCGAATATCTATTGGGGTTACTTTAGATTTTTTGTATTGATATCGGTTATCGGTAGCTTTTACTTAAAATCAGCTATAGTTTGTATGTTATTCAACTTTATTGATAACTATTTCTCGTATCATCAAATCACTACCTTTTGCTAGTTCAGAAGCATTGAGTGCTAACTGATGTGTTCCTACATTTAGAGAAACGATACCTAACTCTTGTTCTTTCCAATCTCTCTCATATACTTCGCCTCGCTTTACTCTATCAGGGCTTGGATAAAATGGAGGATTGTGAGCGGTCATAATTTTTTGCACTACTGAATTGTTATCAATTGTAGCATTTAATGACATTCCTGTAGCAGCACTTGCATATTTAGTGACTAATTGATACTGACCAGATTCTACTACTTTAATAGTCCATACTGCTGTATCGCTTTCGCTTGTCCAATTTTTAATCCAATCATTTGCCCATCCGAATCCACCTTCAAATTGAATAGTACCTTTTAATTTCGCTTCGGGTGCAGGTAAGTGTGTTTTGAGACTTGCAGAATGTCCTACTTCTATTAATTCGGGCGTAATTCCATTTTTAGTCACCTCCTTAAACCAATTTTCTAAATCTTGCGTCAGTTGTGTCGTTATTGCTGGATATTGTGCTGAAATATCGGTCGTTTCGCTAGGATCTTCTTGCATATCATACAAGGCTATTTTTTGTTGTCTATCTTTTACCAAACGATAGCGATTATTCCGAACAGATGCAGGATAATCATCTAATGTTCCATTATTTTGAACAAAATAAAAATTACGTTCCGCCCACTCTACATGCTCTTCTTTTAGAAGAGCGACTAAACTCTTTCCATCAAAGGGTTGATGATTATCATTTTCAATTCCACATAACTCCATTAAAGTTGGTAACAAATCTATATGTCCAGCTAATTCTTTCACCATTTTACCTTGCGGTAGATGATTTTTCCATTGTATAAATAGCGGTACACGCATACCGCCTTCGTGTAGTTGCCCTTTCCATCCTCTCATATCACCATTATATCGTCTTCCATTAGGACCATTATCCGTTAGAAATAATACAATCGTATTTTCCTCAATATCCAAGTCTTGTAAGGTTTTTAAAATACGTCCAAAATTATCATCAATATTTTCAACCATCCCATGCACACACGCATTCTTATCCGTTAAGCCCATTTTCTTATACTTGTCAAAATATTTATCGGGTACTTGAAAAGGACTATGAGGCGTGTTATAGGGTAAATAACACAAGAAAGGTTCTTCTTTATTATCTTGAATAAAGTCAATCGCTTTATTGGTAAAAGCATCTATGATGTATCCTTCTGATTTAATCTTCTTTCCATTATGTTCTAAGCCGGTATCAAAGTAATTATTCCAATGCCCTGCGGTGAAACCATAAAACTCGTCAAATCCTTGCCCATTTGGATTGTGTGGATATTGCTCTCCATTGTGCCATTTTCCAAAAATTCCTGTAGTGTATCCCGCGTCTTTGAAGATTTCTGCAATCGTCACTTCTTCGCTTCGCATTACTTCTTTTCGATGTGTCACCCATGATGTTCCCGTTCTCAAGTGATCTCGTCCTGTGAGTAAACTTGCCCGAGTCGGTGCACAGAGTGGACTGACATAAAATCTATCAAACTGAATACCGCCTTTGGCAAAAGCATCTAAATTTGGCGTAGAAATACTATCATTTCCATGCAGACTTAAATCCCCCCAACCTTGATCGTCTGTCATGACAATGATGACGTTTGGAGGTGTTGCCACCGTTTCTTTTTCGGTTTGACAAGCAATCAATAATAACGTACAGCAGAATAATAAGAATTTGGTTTTCATGGTAGAAGGTTTAAACTATTTTTGTCTTAAATTATCTAGCTATTTATTCCTTAAAAATCGAATCATTTCTATCGTATGATATGCCGATTTGCCAATACTTCCTTTCAACTCATCAGTCTGAGGCGTATTTTCTTTATCAATATAAAAATATTCTCCCCCAAATTTCTTATCAAAAAATGCCTTAAAATAAAAGGCTTGTAGATTGGCATATTGTGCTTCAAACGCACCATCTGCCAAGGATAATGGTATCAATGCCTCACAATGTTGCCACCATGTTTTTCGATTATCAACAACCTCACTAGTGACAGGATTAACTTCACTATAAAAACCTTGTGATAAATCTTCTTTAGGAAAAATAGGTTTGCTTAATGTGGTTTCTAAAACTTCCATCCCAAAAGCTTTATATTTAACTCGTTCTTCTTCTGTCAAAAACGTCCAATTTTTTGCTCTTAAAAAAAGTGTTGCAAACTGAAAATTATGCCCAGGTGTAACATTAAAGCAAGGTGTAGTTGGGGAATCATGTGAACAAGGATTCCAATTGTCATCAAACTTAATATTGACCCAACCTAATTCTTTATTCCAACCATTTTTGTAGGCTAAAGCTATATTTTCTTTTAAATAGGACTCATATTTATCCCTATTTTTAACGTCTGCTGACCATAAATTTTCCATGTAGGAGGTAATAGGATATAAGAGGGCTTGTAAGGATTTACTCCCAGAAACACCTTCATCATTGGCATAATTCCCGTAAAATCCTCCATTTGATTTATCATGAAATTTATTTACGAAATCACGATGTAGCTGATGGATTTTAGATAATAATTTTTCTTCTGGAAAATTTCTATATAACTCAGATAAGCCGCACAATCCATAGGCTTGTTGCCAAATATCTAAATTTAACGAACTATCCGCATTTCCTGTTTCTATATCAAAATAAGAAGCAAAATAAGTATCCTGTTCGTTTTGTTGTACGATATGATCCAGTTGAAAATTTACAGCATCTTGAGCTTTTTTAAGATATACTGTATCTATAGATGCAGCATACGATAATCCATAGATTAGCCTACTTAACGCGACATTATAAACTTTGCTAGATACAACTTTTCCTTCATTATCGACTTCTGAATAAAAGGTCTTAAAATCTTTATTGTAAGCATTTGTATTAAAAAAAGCTAATAAATCACTGGTTTCCTGGATATGCTTTTGCTCTTTTTCTGATGACTGATTATCTATAGAATCAGTTTCTGAACATGCCGTAATTATCAATAAACATGACACTAGAAAAATTAACGATCTTTTCATTTACTTTTTTAATTTGAGCTCTAAAATTGAGCAATTTTTTCTAAGGAATGATGATTAAATAAATGTGCATTCTTGAATAGAAAATTTTATTCGTCCCGATAGCTATCGGGATTGGCTTGAAAAAGTGAGTTTATCGGGTATAAATGAACTTTTTTCAAGTGAAAATAGCGGATAAAAGGGGCAATCAAGAGTGTATATTTATTTTGTTATCATTCCTAATCTATTTAAAATCTCCAAACAAGCCCGAATATTATGATATGGTGCTTTCCAAGGGCCTAGTTTATTTTCTTCTGGAATGACCTCATTTTTATTGTTTAATCGCCACCACCATTCGCCATTTTTACGGTCAATCATGTTTTGTGTGATATAATTCCAAGTATTTTCAGCAGCTTGTAGAAATTTTTTATCCTTTGAAATTTGATACGCATTTAAGAACCCAACAACGGCTTCTGCTTGCACCCACCAATGTCTATCGGTATCGGTTATTTTACCATCAACAGCTTCATATAAAATAGCATGCTCCTTATCCACTGCTTTTTCTAAGACCACTTCAGCAATTTGAACGGCTTTTCTTTTAACCTTTTCTAATAACACTTCATCTCCCAAAACTTCCGCTGCTTCTGTCAGTAACCAACTTGCTTCTATATCATGTCCGAAGGATACTTCATGTGATTTAATATTCCATTTTTCGTCAAAAAACAGATGTAAGTGATGCGTTTTGGGATCGATGATTCGATCTAAAAATAATTCGATTAGATTTTTTAATTGCTCTTCTACCGAGAGATGAATCGTAGCAAAATTAGTATATGCTTCTAGAATATGTAAATGCGTATTCATGGTCTTTTTCTCGTTCGCATCCTTATGACTCAGTCGCACATCTTCCAATAATTTCCAATTTCTATCAAACGCTTCCAAATATCCATTTTCTTTTTTATCAAAAGTGTTATTATGGATCTTTAGCAATAAAGGATATAAATAACCCCATTTAATAAAAGAATCATTAGTCATTTTATAATATTCAGACAGTGCATAGATTGCAAAAGCTTGAGCATAGGCTTGTTTTTTTGTATCTATGACATTTCCCTCATAATCTACCATCCAAAACATACCGCCCGTTTCCCGATCCCAAAAGTAACTTGTTAAGTAATCGGCTGCCCGTTTGGCTAATGTTTTAACCTTTTCCAAATTCTCAATCTCCAAGCCAGAATTTACAATAGCCGAAAATGTCCACAAAATACGGGTGTTTAAAATTATTCCCTTATCCGCTTTAGGATGTAAAACATCGTATGCATCGATTCGACCATAAAAACCACCATTTTCATCATCGACCGCTTTGGTTGTCCAAAACTCAATGAGTTGATTTAATTCATATTTAACTGAAGACTGGAAATCCATTGTTTTTAAGTAGTAAGTATGAAGTAGTAAATATGAAGTAAAAATTATCGTTGAAAATACTTACTACCTACGACTTCATACTTACTACTTAATTCAACATTGTCTTGACATCTGACAGCATTAAGGCGACCCATTGTCTGTATTGCTCTCCTGAAGGATGCAAACCATCTGAGGCAACTAAAGCAGAATTTGTTAAACCATTCCGTGAGATTGGTGTAATATCAAAATATTGAATTTCAAAAGAATCAACAATGGCGTTATGAGCCGCATTAAAATTATCAATACCTTTACTAATATCAACATTACCATTACCAAAAGGCGTAAACGCATAATCGGGAATAGAAACCACAAATACTCTTGATTTATCGCCACCTGCAAAGGCAATAGCTTGATTCAATAAGGCTTGAAATTCTGATTTATATGTTTCAATGGATAAACCTTGAAATTGATTATTGACACCAATCAGCAAAGAAACCAACTCATATCGCCCTCGTAACGTTGCGTTATCAATACCTATTTGTAAATTGGCCGTTG
>CAYLSF010000268.1:0-7824 GCA_964385675.1 uncultured Saprospiraceae bacterium | reverse complement strand
AGATATGGTTTAATCGGATTATAACCCATTTTTAAGATGTTTCTTTAACGCCTAATTCTTCATATTTAATCGTTCTCATTATTTGTCCATCTTTCAATTCGTAAATTCTATCACAATGTTTTAAAGTCGTTAATCGGTGTGCTACAATAATGACCGTCTTATTCAATTTTGCCAAACTAGCAATAGATTGAGTAATGGCATTTTCCGTTTCGGAGTCCAATGCACTTGTGATTTCATCAAATAATAATATTTCCGCATTTTTATACAAGGCTCTTGCAATTCCAATCCGTTGTTTTTGTCCACCAGATAAATTTGCACCATTTTCTCCTAACATAGTTTGCAAGCCTTGTGGTAAGGTTTCCAAAAAAGAAGTCAATTGTGCCGCTTCGATAGCTTTCAATACTCGCTTTTCATCCATATTTCTACGGTCAAAAGCAATATTTTCCATTAGTGAAGCATCTTTGATAAAAACATCTTGCTGTACGTAGCCCAATATTTTCTGAAAACTGCCTGTATTATCTTTAGTGATCGGCTGACCATCTATGATGAATTGCCCCACACTAGGTTTTAAAAACTGCAACATCAAATTTAATAAGGTCGTTTTGCCCGAGCCTGATTCTCCAATAATTCCAATCATTTCTCCTTTCTCTAGGGATATATTAATACTTTGAAGTGTCGGTGTAGTTGTTTCGGGGTATTGAAAAACCAACTCTTTTATCTCAATATTTTTATCGAAGGGTAAAGTCGGATGTGTAGGATACGGCTGTATATAACGATTACGGAGGGGTTTCATTCGTTCTACGGTAAAAGAGAAATTTTTAATATTTAGCATAGCGGTAATAATCCGATTGAGGGAAGGTAAAGCTCTTAATGCCGTTATTGCAAAAGCCCCCATGACAAAAATTATATCAGATTGAATTTGTGGAAACAGCACACCAAAAGTAAAAATCCCAATAATTCCCAATGCCAAAATCACTTCATTTGCACGTTGATGTACTTTACCATAAAATCCACTAATTAAGGCATCTATTTTATTAATCTCATCTCTGATATCTGCATAATCGTCCAAGGCTTGTTGCTCTTTATTGGATAATTTCACATCCGTATAACCATTCATTCCTTCTAGTATCCGTAACACACTTACGGGATAAATCTTATCTCTTTTATCTCCTAATGATTTTACCTTGCTTTTGGTCATATAATAAATTAACCCGAATCCTGGAATAGTAGCAGCTATTACGACGAGTAATAGTACAGGGTTATAAATTAGCATTCCACCGAAAATGAGTAGGAGGACTACCAATTCCGTTGTTAATGTAAATGTTGGAACAATATAAAACTTTGCAAACTGAAGAGGGATTCCACTTATTTTATAAATTAAACTTCCTGAATCTTCATTTTTGATAAAAAAGTATCCTCGTTCATAATTATATTGAAATTGTTTTTTACTCAGAGAGAGAGAAATATCAAAAGCATATTTTGCTTGTACATATTGTATGTAAAGTGAAAGACCATTCTTAATAATAAATACAATCAACAATAGAAAAGATAGTATCAATAAAAATACAAACTCGCTTGGTTCTCCTGCCATTTGATAAAATGTAGCCAAATATTCATTATTCTCTACCCTACTAAAGTCTTCTGCCAAAGCTATGATCGGTATAATCCCCAACAAACCAAATACATCACTAATCGCATTGAATAACAAAAGTAGCAACATGATCGCTCCTTTTTTCTTTTCCTCTAGCGTTAACAATGCTCGAATATTCCGAATGGCATTTACATATAAATTATTCAATAATAATTGCTCCATGCTTTATTTTGATTATCTATTGAGGCTGTAAAGTTAGGGAGTAAACCTCAAAACCTATAACTTAAAAATACCAATACAACGAAAACGACTGCTTAAGAACTAGATATAAAAGATAGATTAAGAAAACTTTAAAACTATATTTTAAACCTATTGTACATTTCAAAGTTGATTATATATTTCGCTTGATCTATCAAAAGTTAATTTTCATTAAATCAATTATTATTCACTTTATAATACGTACGACTCCGATAATCGGAATGGCTTTCGACTAAGAGTACTCAATTTTTTAAATGTATTCTGTTCGATTGTCGAATATCAATTGTCGTCCCTCCCGATAACTATCGGGAAGCTATCGGGAGTCGTAAGTATTCACTTTAAAACCTAATAAAATATGTTGCGTATTAGACTACAAAAAATGATTATTTTAGCATTGTGTATGCTATTTGCTTTTCAACTCACAGCACAGTCCAACATTATTCTTTACGGGTTGAGTAAACAAGGTAATCCTTCTTTAAACACACCGTTTGATGTGTCGAGCATGGATCCTATGACCGCTGTTGTGACACCCTTGTTTAGTTCAAATACAGGTGTAGCCGTAGCAGCAGGTGCTTCTACCTTTGATCATGGCAATAAGCGGTTCATCTGTTGGGGATTTGATAATACGAATGTAGAGCGTATTTATACAGCGGATATAGATAGTGGCATGATTATTAACCAACCCCTCGCGACTTCTCGCCCTGTTGAAATGGAATTTGATTTAAACAAACAAAAGACTTACGGACTTTGGTATGACCAATCCACAGCAACCGAATATTTTGTGTCTATTGATTTAGCAACAGGGGCGACGACAAATATTGCCTCTATCCCTTACAACTTAGTCGGTATCGGAAACTCTACATTTGATTCCAATAATGCTCGCTATTTTTGCTTAGTTGGAAATATGGGATCGGGTGGATTAGAACTCGTTTCTATTAATGCGAATACAGGTGCCGTCTTAACGAGTGTTGACTTAAGCACAACAACAGATGCCATCGTAAATGCCTTTGAATATGATGTCAATACTAATAAATTACATTGCTTAATCACAGAAAATGATAGTACCGTAATCACTTCTTTCGGTGATTATGGTAAAAAAATGTTTTTTGGCGAGGTGGATTGGGTAACAGGACAAGTGACTAAAATTAGTCCTGCTCCAATTCTTACAGGAGAATTTACGGGGTATGCCATTGGCGGTATCGCTTTTGACCAACAGTCTCAAACTTACGTTGGGTTACTAGCAGATGATAATGGCACCGAATTAACCTTAATTGATGCCACTACAGGTACAGTAGTTTCAAAAGTAGCACCTTCTCAAAACTTTTGGGAGATTCAATGTGATAATGTATCGTTTGCTCGTAGTTTTTATGATCCAACCAATACAACTGGAATTCCTACTCAACGTTCTACGGTTAAAGCATTTCCAAATCCAGCAACCGATTACTTACAATTGGAATCTGAGCATACTATTCAAGCGGTTACCGTTGTAAATGTAAAAGGACAAATTGTTCGTCAATTAACCGTTACGCCTGCTACGAACTATCGTTTAAATGTGAAAGATTTGATAAGTGGTACTTATTTTATGACGGTTCAAACCAATAAAGGGCAAGAGCAAATTACTTTTATTAAGTAACGATTATGTAAAGTTATCCGTTTTACAGGCATTGATGCATCTTTTGGTGTATCAATGCTTTTTTATTTTTACAGATAATCTATGTTTTAAAAGTTACCAATATGAAAACTCATCTTATCTTAATCGTATTTGTACTTATTCAATTTTCTACCTTCAATCTTTCTGCACAATCTGATTCGATTGAAACGATTCCTATTGTAGAATATGGAATGCCTTATGAGAATGTATTTCAAAATGCTAGAAATATTATTGCGAATAAATGGGGCATAAGATTTGAATATGTTGGTGAAGGTTGTTTTGTATCAGAAGAAGATATTCAACAAGCCAAACGAGTGAACGAAGTTTCGCATCGAAAATTAGCCATAAAATACGGTAAAGATTGGAAAATCAAGTTTAAAAACGAAATTGATAGGGAATATGAAATTTTAAAAAAACTAAGAATTGCTATTTATAAAGAAAAATACATTCTCAATTTAGATTCCACTTTAGATAAAAGTGGAAATAGTCTATATATTTTTTTTACCCCCAAAACCAATGATCAATATAAAGCTACTATTTATGGTTGGGGAAAATGGAATGGTCAGTCAACACTGGTTATATACTATGAATTAAATATTACAACTGACACACGAGTAATTGAGATTATTTCGGATAAAATTCAACCGTTAAAGGATGATTAATAAATCTTAACCCTCCAAAACTTTTCTTAAAATCAGAATTGTATTCTCCCCCAAATCTCTTTTTTGAGCTTTTCATCAATTATATTTGATTTCAAAATATATTTGATATGAGAAGCACAATTATCGTATGGTTTGCCTTTATTTTTTTCTATAGCTGTTCTAGTCCAAAAGAAACAAGTCCAACAGAAACTCGACTGCCTGTCATCATTGATACAGATGCCAATAATGAATTGGACGATCAGCATGCTATGGCTTATCTATTTTTTAATGCAGACTTTTTTGATATTAAAGGCGTTACTACCAATGCTACCTTTAATGGTGTGGCTATAGAAAATCATCATAAGGAAGCAGAACGCGTGATGAAATTATGTAAGGTCTATGGAGCTGTACCGCTCAAAAAAGGAGCGGATAAAAACTTTGAGACCATCAGTCCAACATTAAATGAAGCGGATTTTGATGGAGCAGAAGCTGTAAACTTTATCATAGAACAAGCTCAACTTGTAAAAGACGAAAAATTAGTTTTGATTCCTATCGGGAAACTAACGAATATCGCTTTAGCCCTTCAAAAAGAACCGAGCATAAAAGATAAAGTCAAAATCGTTTGGCTAGGAGCGAATTATCCAGAACCTGGTGAATATAACTTAATCAATGACATCAGTGCGATGAATTATGTCCTAGAGCAAGATGTCGATTTTGAAATGGTAACGGTACGATATGGCGATCCTTCGGGGTCAGATGCCGTGAAAGTTACGCCTGAATCCATTAATGAAAATATGGCTGGAAATGGCCCTGTGGTCGATGCCGTAGAAGGCAGGCATGGTGGCACGTTTACCAAATTTGGAGATTATTCTGCCAATCTTTTTTCTAAAATTGATTTATACGGTGATCCACCTTCTAGGGCTTTATTCGATGTCGTTGCTGTGGCTATTTTAAAAGACTCAACTTGGGGCGAGCATCAACTCATTCCTGCTCCTCAAATGGTGGATAGCGTTTGGCAAGAGCGACCCGATTTTTCAAGACAAATTACCGTTTGGGAAAATTTTGATAAAAAAGCCATCATCAAGGATTTCTATGAGAGTATTCAAAAAGCGAAATAAGTATTAGTTAATTTAAACCACAAAAGACACAAAAGGATACAAAGAGAATTTTAAACTTTTGTGTCTTTTGTGGTTTGAATCCACCGCTAAATAGCGGAATAAAGCTTTTCATTTAAATGTAATATATCTTTAAACTCCGAAGCCACAATCGTACACAATTGCTCAATCCCTTTTTCTAAAGCGGTAAAATCCATTAACGGTTGTCGTTTTAAATAGACTTCAAAATTGATATGTTGGGTAATCATAAAATCTAGAATCGCTTGTTTGGAGAAACATTCTACACCATGAATTAACGCCAAAGTTTGTCCTATTTGAAACGCTATACTTTTATAAATATCCGTAGGATTTCCTTTTTCAAAAGCAATAAGCGTCAACCAATCTATCGTTTGTAAAACCTCAATTTTATCATTTAAATCCCCTTTTAAAGCCGCTTTAATCGCTTTCCGATAAGGCGTTCGACTCAGATGAGACGTGATAATCCGAAAGGCTCGTAAGATTTTAGCGGTTACATCTCTTTCGACTTGATGATGGATATGATTTGGAAAATGTTGCTCATGAAAAGCATAGGTATGCAATAAACTATTATTCAACTCATCTTTAATGCCTTTGAAACAATCTATTATCACTCCATTTTGAGCGATAGCAATATTGATATTTAGGGGTTTATCCCTGAATATTAGCTGTAAAGGTTTTTCAAAATTCGTACATAAAATTTTACAAGCTTGAATAGAAGGAATATTATCAACAAATACAATAATGTCATAGTCTTGCGAGGTAGGGCTTCCAAAAACTTGATAGGTGTGTTGCTTGAAGTGCATGTTGGTAAGTAGTTTATGGATTAAGCTATGGCATGCCCCGAGTATTTTTACGTCTAATTTTTAGAAAATATCTAAAACTATACAATAGTATGCTTGGGGGGATGATTGATTACTTCCTTTTTTAGTCCTAATTGTTCCATTACTGTTGACAGGGACACATTTCTTAATTGTGCCAATTTTCCTAAAGCCACTAAACGTTGATTATTTAGGGTTTCCATTTTTTCAGTTAAAGCTAAATAGGCTTTTTGTTCTGCCGTTGTCAGAATATCGCTCTGACTTTTATCGGCAAAGACTTGAAGCGATAATTGTTCTGCTTCGGATAATCCCACCTTTGTTTGTTCAATCAAAGTCGCTTCCTCATGCCGATAAGTATCCGCTAAGCGTTTAGCTCGAATTTGCAACACGCGCTTTACAAACTCTTCTAAATCCTGTTTTTCTAATTGTTCAACCCCTGCTAAAAGGTCGTTTGTTGATAAATTAATAGGTATTACCGTCATAGTATCCTTTTTTAATCCTAAAAATCAGACAATTACTTCCTCAGTATCTTCATACGCCCAAGCGATTTCAATATCATTTCTATCAACACCTTCTTCTATAAGAATGTCATCTAGCAAAACCGTCGTATTATTTTTAAGTACCCAAATTTTATCTCCTCGCAATTGTAGATGATGCAAAACGGTGTACATATACGTCCCCTCTTTCCAACCATAAGAAAACAATACAAAGTCTGTTTTATCTTCATTTATCACTAAATGTCGTTGCACATTTGGTGCTTTATACAACGTTTTAGTAGCTTGATATTCCATTTCGGTTTGTAGTATTTCTTTGTATTTTATTACTTTATCCATGATGTGATTTGTTTAGCTTTTGTATCCACAATTATTAATTTAATATCATACCGTTTAATTTGTTTTTGGATAAACGGACTAAATAAAATTTCTTGATAGGTCTTTTGGCTGATTGCTAAATATAACTGTTCTTCAAAGTGATTATCACTCAAAATATCTCGGTAAGAAAGGTATTGTCCTAATGATGAATTAAACTCATTCAAAATAGAAATACTCAAAAATGACTTAATTTCAACCGCTATTTTTTCCACACCTTTCTCAGCAATCAGAATTTTTTCAGCAGCCAAATCTATCTCAATACGTCTATCTCCACCATCAACGGTTATAGATAAAGGGTCTTTTGTAATTGTCCATCCTCCCGATAGCTATCGGGATTTCTAAAGCTATCTCTACTGCTCCATGAATACTATCTCGTCTTCCCATCTTTATCATTTTGATGCTTTACAAATATACATATTTTCAAGCAATAAAACTATGCCTCTAAATGACTTCATTCCGTAATCGGTAATATCTTATTTTGATATTTTCTTATATATGGATAGCTTATAGATAATTGTTTATAATTGATGAGATGAAGGCGATTAGTTTGTTGTGGATGGTTGGATTTATTGGGTTTTGATTTTTAAAAGAATATTATTTTACAGTTGGGCAGTTTTTTTTGTAGATCTTTAACTTGTTTTTCTCTAAGAGCACTACTATGGCGGAGGTCTAATTTTCTTAACTTCCATAATTCTTCTAAAGGACTAAGGTCTGAAATGTAATTAAATTCAAAGTATAATGTTGTTAGATTTTTACATTTTGATACCTCAACTGGGATATTTCCAACAATAATCCCTTCAAAACTTAGACTATCAATTTTATGATATAAGATTTTATCATAGTCATAATTAATCCATGAT
>CAYLSF010000267.1:0-7831 GCA_964385675.1 uncultured Saprospiraceae bacterium | reverse complement strand
AAAAATATATACCTATGAAATCAATTATTAAACTATTATTGCTGGTTTGTTTAACGTTTAATTTATCCGCACAATCAGAAGAAGAAGCCCCCTCTACTTTTGCTTTTAGTTTAAATATGGACAATGCTTTTGGATTTAATCCTGCTGTATTTGGGAGCTTTGGGCTGAATGAAAAAGTTTCTTTTACCTACTATGGTATCTTTTGGACAAACCATGATTACACCGCAAATGGCTTAGATGCTTGGCTAGAAACAGGTGTTGGATTGGGTTTTCCTGTCGGTAGCAAATTATATCTAAATCCATCAATTGGATTTACGCATGGTAATTTATTATCTAATACACCCGTCGGTGGTGCGTTTGAGGGTATCGTTCCAAATCTTGCTGGATTTTACACAGGCGATATTTTTGAGGCAGAAATTTATGCTGGCTATTATGCGGCTTTAAAAGATGATCCTAATACGATTTCAAGTGATTTTTTACTCTATTGGATTTATCCAGGTGTAAGAATAACTGATAAGTTTTCAGCGGGATTACACTATGAACAATTCTATTTAGCAAAAGATGATACAGGAGATTCAGGTAGTTTATATCAGTGGGTTGGAGCGTATTTAAAATTTACGGTAGGAGATAAATATACCTTTAGGCTTTCTGCGGGTGAGAATTTAAATGATGACGCAGGAGCGGTGTATTCACCTTCTTTTTATAAGTTATCTGTTTTTGTGCCATTGCTGTAATGTCATAACACATAGGCACATAGAACACATAGTTCATTCTTATTTGGATAAAACTAAGTGTTCTATGTGCCTATGTGTTAAATATTTATAGATTTTCTTTCAATTCCTTTCGATTCAACAAATCCATATTGATTAAAACCGCAATATTAATAAAAAAGATAGCTCCGATTTTAGCCGCTTCTAGCATATCATTAATCAATAAAAACGCATAAATAATCACCATAGATACCAAAACCGACATAATGATATTACGTCGAGTAACTTTATGTTTAGGGGTTTCATGATAAATGACTTCTCCTTTAATCAAAATGGCAAAAATGAAGAGGACGAAAATGATCAGTCCAAAAATCCCTTGCTCCACAAAGGTCATTAGGAAATAATTATGAATACCCGAATGCTCGGGGTTATTACTTACATAAGTTCGAAAAGCAGCTTCAGTATAGCCTTTATAGAAAAAGTAAAAATTACCTGGTCCAAATCCCATAACCCATTCATCTTCTACCATGTGTAATCCAGCCACCCAACGATAAACCCGTTCCATGGTAGAAATATCAGTAAATTGATAGGTTGCACTAATAAGGTCATCAAACTCCGTATGGGTAACTGTCTTTTGATAATTTGGAGCAAAATTGATGTAGCGATTTTCTTGCAATAACCAAGAAATCCCCAATATCATAACGATAATAGCCCCAATACTTACATAGCGAATAAGTTTCCATTGAAAGGCAAAATACGCCGCTACACCTAAGGCAATAGCTACATAAGCCGTACGAGTATAAGATAATTGAATTGCTAATAATATCCATAAAGCACTCCCTATCAAGAAATACCATTTAAAGGTAAATCGCTTATACCAACCTATAGCAAAAACGATGAATGGTAGAAACAAAGAAAGGATTGCAGCATAATTCACATGATTTCTAAAGAAAGGGATAACGCTTTCATTTACCTCATCAAATGCAAAACCTAGACTTCTAAATTTAGCAATTACATACATTGTCCCTAAGCCTAACGGCAAAAGTAAAACCCAGAATAATTTTTTAAAATCTGCTTCAGTCTGAATATATCGAGCCGTCAAAAAGACAAAGACGATGATATACCATGATTTTGCTAACCAAAACTTAATAGAAACCACAAAATCATTGGACACAACAGCCGCAATAAATATCCAAACCCAATGTAAAGCTAAAAACCAAACCAAAATATGACGAGTAAATTGTGTGTCGTGTGCCGTAGGTTTATTGTAGGCTCGATGTATAAAATACAAAAACATTAAACCGACAATGAGTGGTTCGGTTGGTAAATCTGTACCAAAACTACCAATTTCAAACTCAATAGATAATGGCACGAATGCCATCAACAACCAATAAATTTGCTTAAAATCAACAATTACAATAAACGCTCCTAATACCAGCACTGGCAAGGCAATGAGATATGGAATATCCATAATAATCGCCCCAAATACCGATAACAATACAATCCCTGCAAATCCCCAAAAGAAGATTTCATTTAATGACGTGGTGGTATGATTGTTAAATTGTTTGATTGTTGAATTGTTGAATTGTTGAATTGTTGAATTGTTTCGACTTCGCCTGTCCCGATAGCTATCGGGAGTATGATTGTATCGCTTCGTTGATTGTTATTTTAACCCTTTAACGAAGTGATATAATCTATTTAGTTGAGTCAGAAAAGATTTCCGTCCATTTTACATCTTTATATTGCTCAATAAAGAGTATTGCCATAAAACAGAATAAGAAAGTAACCAAAGTACCCCCGACTACAATTATCCATCGGACAGGATAGGACTTCCGAGAAGGAATAAAGGCTTTTTCTGTTACATATACAGAAGAAATATCAGACTCATAGACTGATTTATATTGTCTAAAATGTTCTCTTTGTTCGGTAAGTTCTTCGTAGTATTTGTCTAAGAAGGTTTGTAAATATAGCACTTGCTCGCGTCCTTCATTGAAAGTCTCAACACTAAAACCTGAGTTATTACCCGAATAGGCACTTAATGAACTTTCGTACCCTCTGATGCGAGCTGATAAGTTTTTGATAGAATCTCTTGCCCCACCATTATTTTGAAAATAGGAACGACGAGCTTTAGCCGATTGTAAAGCCGCTTTCAGAGCAGGAAGCGTTTTTGAGATAAATTCACTTTGTGCTTCCACATCATAAATACCATATTTCTTACGAAGTCGAGTAATACTATCTCGCATGGTATTCAAATATTGATCTTTTGAAATCAATTCATTTTCAAGAGTTTTTAAAACAGCAGCTTCTCGCTCTTTGATGGATTTTCTATCTAATTCATCTATTTTTAGAAGGATTGTGTTAGCCATATCTCTTGCCCGTTCTTTGCTCTTATCTTCTACCGATATTTCTATAGCACCATTCGCATTTTTCATTGCTGTATATAAATCAAATAGACGTTTCCGTACTCGATAAGGTGCATCCGCTTTAGTGGTATCTATTTTATAAATATTGATTAAATCAAATTTATCAATGATAAAATCGGTCAATTCCTTAGATTCCGCAAAAGTTAATAAGCGATCCAAATCATCTTCTGAGCCAAAAGGACTTAATACCTCTTGAGCATCACCAAATAAATAAACAGGAGATTTTAATCCGGGATTAGCAGGATAAAATGTCGTAGTAGCCGTGTAATAAACTGGTAAGAGTAATGAAACGATAATACTTCCAACAGCAGCAATGCCTGTTACTGTCATCAAAGGCTTTCTCCATCTCCAAAGCATATTCAATACACCTAAGAGATTGTCGTCATTATGTTGACCCATTATTATTAAGAGTTTCAGTTTGGTTAAAAAAGCGAAATGAAATTCAATCGTGCTGAATTTCATTTAAACGCTACTAAAGTCCTTGTATTGTCCAAGGACTTTAGCAGGACCCTTTTTCCTATTTTTGGTAGTCAGCCAAACTGACTCCTTATTCCTTATGTGAGGATATTCCTTAATTTATGATTACAAAATTAGAAAAAAAATTTGATTTTTTGATGAAATTGTAGTGTTCGTTCCTTACTGATTGTGTTGGCTTCGCTTGATTGTGTGATTGTGTCGCTCCTCCGTCGATGATTGTTATGAAATAGTAAGTAAAATAAAACAATCAGCGATGCCGATAGCTATCGGCAGAGCGATAACCTACGCCAAATACTTCGCTACAATTGGCATCCGTCGTCCCATACCAAAAGCTTTTGTTGAAACACGTAATGTAGGTGCAGTTTGATAGCGTTTAAATTCGTTGATATTAACCAATCGTAAAATTCTTTTGACGAGAGCGGCATCAAATCCCATAGCAATTAATTCTTTTGGCCCTTGTCGTTTTTCGATATATTGATATAAAACTTCATCTAATATTTCATAGTCCGGTAAACTATCCGAATCTTTTTGATTCGGTCGCAACTCCGCAGAAGGCGGTTTGGTGATGGTATTTACAGGAATGACTTCGCCATCTTTATTGATGTATTTAGCCAATGCATAGACCTCCATTTTATATAAATCACCAATTACAGAAAGCCCACCACACATATCGCCATATAGTGTACCATACCCTACGGCAGCTTCACTTTTATTAGAAGTATTGAGCAGAATATGCCCAAACTTATTCGACATTGCCATCAATATCACACCTCTTGAGCGAGCTTGTAGATTTTCTTCTGCAATGTTGAAAGGTAAATCCTTGAATTGTGGACTTAAGGTCGAGGTATAAGCATCATACACCCCTTTAATCGGAACAATATCATAAGGCGAACCTAATGTTTCAGCTAATTGACGGGCATCATTGACTGAGTGATCCGATGAAAATTCAGATGGCATTAAGACACCATGTACATTTTCAACTCCTAAAGCCCTTGCTGCCAATGCAAAAGTCACCGCAGAATCAATGCCACCTGACAATCCCAAAATAGCCTTTTTAAACCCTAATTTGTTAAAATAATCCTTAATCCCTAGTACAATCGCATCATGTATCAATTGCATTTTTTCACGCTTTTGAACACCTACCGCATCGGTTGCCGTCATTACTTTATCTAAGCTGTATGTTTTTATACACTCTTCAAAGTAGGGCATTTCTTCATACACTTCTCCATTTGGAGACATCACTACAGAACCACCATCAAAAATCAACTCTGTCTGAGCTCCAACATGATTGACATAAAACATCGGAATGCCATATCTATCAATATTAGCTTTGATAACATGATGACGACTCTCCGCTTGTGTATAACTAAAAGGAGAAGCGGATAAATTAAGTATAAAATCAGGTTGTTGTGGCATCATTTCATCCATCGGACATATCGTATAAAGTGGATTTTCATTACCAATATTCCAAATGTCTTCACAAACCGTTACCGCAATTCTTTTGCCTTTAAATTCTACGACTTTAAATTCACTAGCAGGCTCAAAATATCGGTATTCATCAAAAATGTCATACGTTGGTAGTAGGGCTTTATCTGTTCGATGAAGGATTTTACCATTTGCTAAAAAGAAAGCAGAGTTGAATAAATCTTTACCTTCTATCACAGGATTTGGGCAGGGCGCACCTACTAAGATTGCTATATCTTTGGTCTTAGACGCTGCTGCCAGTTTATCTACAACTTCTTGTGAAGAACGAATAAAATCTTCAAATTCTAAAAAATCCCTTGGTGGATATCCACATACACATAACTCACTAAACACTACAATATCTGCACCTTGTGCTTTTGCCGTATCAACAGCCGTCAACATTTTTGATAAATTACCCTCAAAATTACCAATATGGTAATTGAGTTGAGCCATCGCTATCTTCATTAATTAAGAATTGAAAATTGAGAATTGAGAACCTGTTAGTTCAAAATTCCCAATCACGATAATAAAATTCTAGTCTTAGTATGTATAACGCAAGATTTTAAACTTAGTTTCAAAAACAAACTAACCCTATTTTTACCAATTAAAAAAGGTGGTTTATACAAACCACCTTTTTTAAAATCCAGTATTTAATATAGAGTTCTCTGAAAATTATTAGTTCGTTTAACTCATGCTACTTCGTGGTGTGATTTTTCCGTCAAGCGATCCTGAAAGCTTTCGGGAGAACGTCCGTCCACCGCCAAGGCGAAGTCGTCCGTTCACCGTTTTTAAGTACGGGATTTCGCTTTACTCAACTAGAACAATACACCTAAACGTAAAGTAATACGATTCATAATCTGCTTAGCATCTTCCACATCATTATCTTCTACCATATCTAATATAGAACTATCAAAGTAAATACCTCCAATTAGAGAAGCACTTTCACTAACCGCATATTCTGCACCTGCACCTAATCCCCAAGTTAAAGCCAAACTAGTTACATCTGGTAATATATTCTCATCAGCAGAAGTTACACCACTAGAGAAGTCCGCTCTACCTTGAATTGGAAAACCAATAGAAAAGTATGGAATCTGTGCGAAATAACGCAAGTATCCGATCTCTTCTGTCTGTAAACGAATAGATAATGGGATTTCAATATATTGTAACTTATACTGAATATTAATACCATTAGGAAGGTTATTAAACGTTGGATCACTCAATTCTGAATCAGGAAATAAGTTACCACCTGTTTCATATTGAAGTGTACCTCCTTGATTCATCATAAAAGAAATACCAGATGTAATTGCATAGTTTTGACCAAAGAAATACTCTGCTGTCAAGCCAATATTCAATCCTGTGTTTGTTCCGTTTCCTGTAATTGTATTTTGGTTTGAACTCATCCAAGAAAAAGTAGGACTCACCTGTACACCTAATCGTAAAGGGGTTTCTTGTGCGGATAAAGTAAGACCAATTCCAATTAAAAAAGTAAATAGTAACGTGATTTTTTTCATAGTTAATTAAAGTTTTTAAAATTCCAATCCCAATAATTATGGAATAAATTCCAAATAACAATTTTCAAATAGTTAATAATTGAAAAAGGGTTTATAAAATTATCTGATTTAAATTCTCGTTGTAACTCCGTAATTTTGAGTTTTATAGTACAAAAATATTAATTCATTCGTTATATGTCCACTAAAAAAATAAATTCTTTTCAAGGCGACTCTCGACTTTTAGTGATTTATCCTATAAAATATCTTTTTTCGATTGTCGTCCCGATAGCTATCGGGAGTCGATTGTCGATTGTCACTATTTTTCTATTGACGCTTTGGTCATGCGAAAGTAACGATAAAGTCATTCCTAATGTATCTAATGTAAAAGTCAATTTAAATGTTCGACACTTTGATCAAGATTTATTTGCTGTTGATACGAATAATTATAGAGTAGAGTTGACTGAATTGGAAAAAAGTTATCCACAGTTTTTCCCAATTTTTACGGGTAATATCCTGCGAATGAATATGAATGATTCAACTGTTGATTATCAATCAAATTTAAAAAATTTCATTGCTCACCCGCCTTTGCGAAAACTATATGATACTTGTCAAATCGTATATGGTGGTCAACGATTTGAATCTATTCAAGAAGATTTAAAACAAGCCTTTCAGTTTTACAAACATTATTTTCCAAATGATACGATTCCAGAAATTTTAACTTTCCTTTCTGAATATTCGGTAGGGGCAGCTATAGGGCAAGGGCAGGTTTATATGGGTTTAGATATGTATCTAGGGGCAGAATATCCGTACTATTATTATCCACCCGTTAGTTTACCAAAGTATTTTACAGCGACCATGACAAAAGAATATATGATAGCTAGAACGATGGAAGCCATCATGGAAGATAAGGCAGGGTTTTCAAAAGGAAGTACGCTATTAGATCAAATGATACATCATGGAAAAATTCTGTATTTATTAGATTGTATGATTCCTTATGAAGCTGATCATGTTAAGTTTGGCTATTCTGCCGAACAAGAGCAATGGTGTAAGGATAATGAATTCCAAATGTGGCAGGATGTATTTGTGAGTCGTTTGTATGAAAGTAGTATGATGTCCTTTAAATCTTTTATAGGTCCAAATCCCACTACACCAGGTATGCCGCCTGAGTCACCAGGTCGCACAGGTCGTTGGGTTGGTTTTCAAATCATCAAAAAATATATGGAGCAATTTCCAGAAACGACTTTAGAAGAGTTAATTGCTATCGAAG
>CAYLSF010000266.1:0-7850 GCA_964385675.1 uncultured Saprospiraceae bacterium | reverse complement strand
ATCAAAATGAATCTAAAATCTTTATGTATCGTTCTGAGTGTTGTTGTCCTATTTTATGGCAATTGTAATCCTAAAACCTATCAAAAAGAAACAAGGCAACCATTAGAAATTCCATTTGAATTAACGGCTGCCAATAATATCGTTTTTAAAACCGTACTTAACAATCTGGATACCTTAGATTTATATTTTGATACAGGTGGAACAGAGATAGTATTAAGACATGAAGCGATTAAAAAGCGAACAACTTTATTAAACAATAAGAATCATCAATATAAAGCTCAAAATTATGTGCCTTTAGAAGAACCCGCCAGTTTAAAAATAGGAGATTTAAATTGGGATAGTTTAACCATATATCCCGTAAGTGTTGGACCGCCTGAGGCAGATGGACATTTTGGATGGGATTTATTTGAAGATAAGATTGTGGAATTGGATTATGATAAAAAGAAACTATTTATCCATCCTACACTAGGGAAAATTCCTGATGGCTATACCAAAGTAGCCTTTGAAGTTGTCAATACGCTATTTTGTATCAATGGACAATTAGCAATTAATAACCAAAAAATTGAAAATAGATATTTATTTGATACAGGCTTTCAACGAGCGGTGGTCTTAGATAAAGATTTAAGAAAGGAAGCTAAATTTCCAACGGATTTACCTGTTATTAAAGAAAGCGTTTTGCGAAATAGTGTGGGGACAAAATTCGTCAATCAAGTGGTTAATATTGATAAAATTTGCTTTAATGAATTGTGTGCTTCTGACATCCCAGTTCAACTTATCTCCACCCCAAATCCTGCTCGATTTAAAACGCATATATTGGGGAATGAGCTTTTAAAACGATTCAATACGATTTTTGATTTTCCCAATAAGGTTATCTATATGAAACCGAATCAATTAATGAATTTGCCTTATGCGGATGCGTCTTGAGATTTGGTTATGAGGAGATTAGTAGTAAAAGTAAATACTGACCAGTAAATCTAAATGTGCTTATTATGCCTAAACTTTATCATATTAGTGAAACTGAAAATATTCAAACTTTTATACCTCGACAATCAAAAAAGCAGTGGAATTATGAAAAATATGTTTGGGCCATTTCAGATGATAAGTTGCATAATTATCTGTTGCCTAGAGCTTGTCCTCGAATATGTTTAGAGGCAAAAGATGTCGCTATTTTAGAAAAATGGATTCCTTCAATTTCAATTCAAGATAAGAAAGCAATCATCATTGTGCATCAAGATTGGGTAGAACGTATTCAAAACTGCACCTTATTTCGATATGAGTTCGAGGATTCAAATTTTAAAAGCATTGATGCAATTGCAGGATATTGGGTGAGTGAGACAACAGAAACACCAATTCATACAGTTAAAATTAATGATTGTATCACAGTATTAGAGCAATTAAATATTGAATTGATTACGGTCAATCGGGAAACTATGATCGCTATTAAAGATGAAGTTGTAAAGCATTTAACATCATTTTCTATTATCAAATGGAATAATTTTGAGTAGAAAATGATTTAAACTTCTAAATTTCAACTGGTTTTGTAGATTTTATTAACCTATTCGTCTTTGGTATCGAAAACCTATAAAGTCGGGAATATATATTTGTACAAGTCATTAATATTAAGAACTTCCACTTTCCTTTTTGGCTTATTTAGTTTAGTATATCTTTTTTAACTTATTAATCCAAAACCATGATCAGAATAACATTCGTTTGTATTTTAATATCAAACCTTTCTTTTGCTCAAGTCAACGATAATTTTATTCAAACTTTTGTGATGGATGAAGCTCTTTTAGAAGAAAATACACTTCATCAATATCAAGATAAAGACTTTTCTAATCTTTGGGTAGCCACAGATAATTCGTTGGTCTATGGAATCATTGGCGAAGACCATCAAAGGATAAGAATCAAGTTTTTAGCCATTAAAAAAAATCCCTTTAATGCTAGAGAATATATTGTTAGAGGTAAATCAATGGTGAAAGAAACAATCTGTGAATTTTTAGGGGTGATTCGACTTAAAACCATTAAAGAAGTAAAAACCCTACATTATGGTGTAGATGATGAATATCAAGATAAACAAATACAAGCACAAGGTCTTGTAATAGCAGATTATGAATTGATGGAACTTAAAACCCAACATCATAGTGGGATATTTAAAGGAAAACTCTATACAAAATGGTATTTAGATTCTAATCAAGTGATACAATTTGATAATATAGAAGCCTCATCAGATGACTATATGAATAATTCCTTTATTGGTACATGGAAAAATTATGTTACTGGAAAAGAAAAAAATTGTAACTGGGGAGATTATAGAGTACCAGAAGCAAATGAGGATTTTGATATTGGAGTGAGCGAATTTTCTGTTTCACAAAAATATCTAGAAAATGGTTGGTTAGATACAACTTTAGAAAGACAGATATCCAATTCAACTATTAAAAGAGAATCTAAAGAAAAGATAAACAATAAGGTATGGTGGGAGGAATAGTTTTCTCTTCAAACAAATTACCTAAGAATAAGTGTACAAATTTCTAACAGGATAAAATTCATCAATCAAATGGTCAATATTGATAAGCTTTGTTTTAACGAAATATGTGCTACGATTCTAACCTTTATATCTAGATGGTCAAAAAAGCAATGAACTTAGAAAATATACCTACTTAAAGTACTGATTAATAATTAATTGGTGAAGCCTGCCTGTCGGCAGACAGGGCAGACAGATTCGTGTTAATTCGTGGTAAAAAATTACCGTACTATTAATTATCGGAAGTAATCAAATAATAATGTACAAGATCTAATTTGCCTTCTTACTACATTATCTCTCATACCTTATTATTTGTTTACTCCCTAACTAACTACCCAAGGTGTCAACTACACTAGCTTTCCCCTCTCAAAATCGCCAAAGGCGGTTTTTTTACCACATCTCGACTATTCCACAAACCAATTAAAACAACTAAAGCGACAATTATCCCAAACACTACTATAATCGGCATCCAATCGGGGGTAAATGGAATTTTAAAGGTGAAGTACGCCAATGCCCAACTCGCCAATAAAGATAAACCAATTCCTGTAAAAGCAGCTAATACACCCAATAAGGAATATTCTACAGCATTAATCGCAAAGATTTGACGGCGACTTGCTCCCAATGTTCGCAAAAGAACGGACTCTTGAATCCGCTGATATTTGCTGATGACTAAGGAGCTAATTAAAACCAATAACCCCGTCAAAATACTAAACAACGCCATAAAGCGAATCACAAAAGAGACTTTATTGAGAATATCTTCTACCGTTTTTAAAATCAAGGTTAAGTCAATTGCAGAGACATTTGGATATTGTTGAACCAATGCTTGTTGGAATTTAGCACTTGCATCACTATCACTTACCTTAGAAACGATGACGTGAAACTGCGGAGCTTGTTCCAATACACCTCTAGGGAAAACGACTCTAAAATTAGTTTGTACCCTTGCCCAATCGACTTTTCGGATGCTAGCGACTTTAGTTGGAATTAATGCCCCTTGTACATTAAAGACTAGAATATCACCAAGCACTACCCCAAAATCCTCAACAATATCTTGTTCAATCGAAATTGGAATTGTATCCGTATTTTCATCAACCGCACCAATCCATTCTCCTTCCTCTATCTCCTCACTTTCTATTAAAGTGTCTCTATAGGTCACTCTATATTCTCGATTATAAATACTTCCTCTACGACCGGAACGACCTCGTTGACCTCCCCTATCATTGTCTTCGTCAGCTTTTTGCTCTGTTGCTTGATTTGATGCCGATTTGGTAGAATCTTGTTCTACCATTCGTTTGGTTTTACCATTGATACTATATAAACGGGTCGTTACGATCGGTACATCTTGAATAACAGGCAAATCATAGTCTTCCACGATTTTCTTAACACCTTCCTTTTGCGGGGTTTGAATGTCAAATAAAATCATATTTGGACGATCACCTGAACCCGATAATTCTACTTGCCCTAAGAGTAAACCTTGTACTACAAAAAGTGTAGCAATCAAAGCCGTACCCAAACCAATGGATACCATCAAAATCAACGTTTGATTATTGGGTCGATAGAGGTTCGCTAATCCTTGACGCATCACAAAAGACCAACTTACAGGGAAAAAGCGACGGACTAACCACATAATTAACTGAGCAACACCTGCCAAAAGTAAAAAAGCGAAAGCAATAAACAGCGTAAAGAAGATTGCCCCTTGCCATTCTCCAATTTGCAAATAAGCAAACCCAATAATAAACGCAGCAATCAATAAATACACCAACCAACGCAATGGATCAGCGCTAGAGGTGTCTTGATTGTAAGATGCTCGAAGGGTGCGTAATGGAGACGTCTTACGAATACTCAATAAAGGCAACAAGGCAAATAATACAGCAATACTTAATCCTATCCCAATGCCTTGTCCGATAGCTGACCAAGAAATATCACTACTGATATTATCAATAGGTAAAAAGTCTTTTAAGACGGCAGGCAAGACAACTTGAATAGCACTACCTAACACTGCTCCTATGATAGAACCTATTAGCCCAACAACTGCAATTTGAATTAAGAATATCAAAAAGGCCTGTGAGCCTTTTACGCCTAAACATCGCAATACGGCAACCGTACTTAATTTCTCTTTTACATATACATGAACCGCACTCGCTACTCCAATACACCCTAAAAGTAAGGCAATAAAACTTACTAAACTCAAGAAATCATTCAGATTACGAAAAGCCTCACTCACGCCACGCTGACGGTCGCTAACCGTTTCTGCTCGCATCTTATTTTCTCTGAAAAAATCTTCTCTTCCTTCTATAATTTTTCCAATATCAACGGCATCATCCAATTTGAAAAAGTACGCATAATTGACTCGACTACCCGTTTGTACGAGCTTAGTAGCTTCTAAATAATCCATTGGAATCATTACCAAAGGAGCAACGCTTCCCGTAACACTTGAACGACCTGGTCGAGAGACTAGCGTTCCTTCAATTTCAAATGGAATTCCTCCAACTCTAACGGAATCGCCATTTTCTGCCCCAAATTGAATCATCATCGTCCGCTCGACCACGGCTTTTTGACCACTTTTGAAGGTTTCTACCGATTGCATCGGTTCGGCATTCGTTGTACCATAAAAAGGATAACTTCCCTCTACAGCAGTCACTTGTGTGAGTCGAGTATCGCCGCTTTTAGGAAAATACACCATAGAAGAAAAACTAAATTCTACTGCTTTCTCCCCCAGTCCTGATATAGAATCGACAAAGGCTTGTGCTTCTGTATTCAAAGGCTGACTCGTTCGTAATACCAAATCTGCTCCCAATAGCGTTTTGGCTTGCTTTTGCATATCGGTTTGCAGATTCTCACTAAAAGAATTGATGGCAACCAACGCTGCTATCCCCATAATGATGGAGGATACGAATAATATTAATCTTGAACGGCTTCTTCGGCTATCTCGCCAAGCCATTTTTAATAACCACATTCTTATTTCGGTGGACGGTGAATAGCCTGCCCCGTACTTGATACGGGGGTGGACGGTGGACGGAATTGCCTATCGTTCACTATTGACCGTTTTTATAAAATTAGTTTTTACTTAAAATTAGAACCGTCAAACATTTACCGTTCACCGTTCATCTCGTCTTTAATAATCTTACCGCCTTTGAGTCTAATGGTGCGGTTAGTTTTAGAAGCTAGTTCTAGATCGTGCGTAACCATAACAAGTGTTGTCCCAGCTTCTTTATTGAGGTTGAAAATTAAATCCTCTACAGTTTGACTTGTTTCTTCATCTAGATTCCCTGTTGGCTCATCTGCAAAGAGAATTTTTGGACGATTGGAAAAAGCTCTTGCGATGGAGACCCGTTGTTGTTCCCCTCCTGAGAGTTGTGTTGGATAATGATTATAGCGATCGCCTAAGCCTACTTTAGTAAGTAATTCTTTAGCTACCTTTGCTGCCCCTTTTTCGCCTCGTAGCTCTAGTGGAACCATTACATTTTCTAGAGCTGTCAAAGTTGGAATCAATTGGAAATTTTGAAAGATAAAGCCAACATGAGCGTTGCGTGTTGCAGCTCTCTCGTCTTCATTTAATTTAGCGAGTGAAACGCCATTTAATTCTACAGAACCCTCTGACGCTCTATCTAAACCAGCACATAAACCCAATAATGTTGTTTTTCCACTTCCCGAAGCCCCTACTATAGCTACCGTATCCCCTGCTTTTACTTCAAAAGATACATTGTGTAAAACCGTTAAATCTCGACGATTGCTTTTATAGGTTTTGGTTAAATTATTTACTTTTAGAATACTCATATTAATTTTGAATGATTATCCCGATAGTTATCGGGATTGAATTTTGAATGCCCAAATTTGATTTTCAATATAAGTTGAATAATATATTCCAAAACTTCTATTGCTCGTATTGGTTTAATTATCAAAATGATAATAACTTGTATTTCAATAAAAAAGAATCTGACATCTGACACTTGTCCTCAACTTTGATTGGGGAACGAGTGTTGAAAAAACGAAGTAATCTGACATCTGACTTCTTAAATAATAAACAATACTAAAAAGAGTTCATCACATGGAAAAGTGTTTAAACATTGGCGTAATTATTCTACTAATTGGACTATTTTTCGGATGTAATTCGGAAACGAATGAAACGAATTCTGAAAATACCAATACTACTGAAACCACAACAATAACCGGAACCGAAGAAACTGTGGATAAAAAGACCATCTTATTTTTAGGAAATAGCTTGACAGCAGGGTATCAATTGGATCCAAACGATGCCTTTCCAGCATTGATTGAAGCAAAGTGTGATTCCGTAGGCTTAAATTATAAAACCGTAAATGGTGGAATTAGTGGAGAAACAACAGCAGGCGGAAAAGATAGAATTGATTGGATGTTGCGGAAGGAAATTGATGTACTAGTTTTAGAACTAGGCGGTAATGATGGATTACGAGGAATTGACCCAAAATCATCGTATGAAAACCTACAATTTATCATTGATCAAACTAAAGCGAAATATCCTGAATGTAAAATTCTATTGGCAGGTATGGAAGCCCCTCCAAATATGGGTAAAAAATTCACTGACGAATTTCGAGGCATCTATCAGAAACTGGCTAAGGAAAACGAATTAGCATTGATTCCATTTTTATTAGAAGGAGTTGGTGGTATTCCTGAATTAAACTTACCTGATGGTATTCATCCTACGGAAGAAGGACATAAGATTGTAGCCAATACGATTTGGAAGTATTTAAAACCGTTGTTAGTAGAGTAAAGAAATATAAAATAAGAAACGGCATTCCAAGTTATGATAATGCCGTTTTCTATATTCTTCAAACTATAAATACAATCGTTAGTTGGTGTACATTTTTAAAGTATTTCCTACTTTCTTAATTGTTAAACTTCCACATGCTTCTAGTTTACAGGTGTAAGTTGCAACGTTTGTAGTTGTACCGTAAGAAGCATTGTTACTAATGGTTGTTCTTGTTTCAATCATACCACTTCCAATAGCTAATACCGCTACCATTCCTCTACTCGGATCGTAAGATGTGGTATTCCATTTCTCTTCTGTATTAATTTCAAAAACTTGTTCGCCACCGTTACTACCTGATGTAACGGTTAAATTTCCACTTTCTAGGCTTACCGTCACACCATCTGCAACAGGAAAAGCACTAGTAGCATTGTTAGAACTATTGGTTAAATAAAACGTATTGGCAGTTGAGTCAAATGCTACAACTGCTCTACTTGAGGGAACTGTCGCCATAATTGTCTGAATTGTTTTTAGTTAAAAATTAGATTATGTTAATACAATAGATTAGCAATATTTAAATATTACATTATCTCTTTTCTATAAAAATAA
>CAYLSF010000265.1:1828-7871 GCA_964385675.1 uncultured Saprospiraceae bacterium | reverse complement strand
CATACAAATCCTGCAGTAGCATCTTTGACCCACATCCAAGTCACTAAACGAACATATATAGATGCCCCATACGACATGAGAATTCTATCCAAAGGCCAATTTTCTACATTTCCCCCTTTAGTATAGCGAGACCCTACGGACATATCTGCTCCATTTTTGCAGGCAGCATATAATTCTAATAGTTTAGGAACAGGGTGTGAAAAATCCGCATCCATCTCAAAGATGTATTCATAATCTCTAGTCAATGACCATCTAAATCCATGAATATACGCTGTGCCGAGTCCAAGTTTGCCTTGACGTTCTTCGATATGCAATTGTGTAGGAAATTCTTTTTGGAGGGTTTTGACAATATCTGCGGTGCCATCAGGCGAGCCATCATCCACAATTAGGATATGAAACGCTTTTTCTAGGTTAAACACTGTGCGAATCATTTGCTCAATGTTTTCCTTCTCGTTATACGTAGGTATGATGATTATGCTATCTGACACTTGCAAAGGGTTGAATTTAACGGTGGACGGACAGTCGCTTTGCTCCTTCGACGACTGACGGCCGCTTCGCTGACGGTTTATTCACCATTAAATTGACTCTAAATTTCTTAAATAAATGTGTATCAATATAATTTTGAATCTTAAGTACTTTTAAGTCATTCCAAATTCAAAACTAACAAGGCAAAGATAGAGATATTCGCCAAAAAGTAAACGGTTTGTTTTGGATAAGATGTCTTAATAAAGTTTTAAAGTCTTTAAAATTCTATTTTGGGCGATTTTTATCATAAGCAGTTGAGGACTTTAAAGATTAATTTTTGAGTTAAGTGTTTTTTCATGATTAAAGATGATAAGGCTCACATGAATTATGTGAGCCTTATTGTCTTTCTCAATTTACTGTTTTATTGATACCTCTTTAATGAGTTTTATTTCATCAATAACTAAATTATCTCCTTTCATCCCATCAATTTTTACATCTAACATCCCCGAGAAATTATTAAAGTCCACTTCATCATCAATATCAAATCGGAAGGTCATTTCATGTTTTTTATGTTCATGACTTGAATGATCATGATTCATATCTTCCTTCGGCATCATCTGATTACCATGCAGATGAACAGCATTACTACTACCGTGATTATGTCCTACTCCAAAAAAGGTCATAACCCCTGCGAGTGTTTCATTGGAATGATTTTCCTTATTTTTCATATCTTTCACAAATACAGCAAAACTCCCTTTAGGAACTTCGTCAAATTCTATATCTATTTCAATCACCCAATTTTCTCGCTTAATTTTTTTCTTCTTAAGTTTCAAAAAAGCTGTAGAACTTTTGGGTTTAAGGTTCAATATAAATCGACTATTTGCTTGAATAGCTCTATCTGAACTACTACTTGCAATAATGTGATCTTGTGCTTTTTCTTCGGGCTTATCCCACTTACCATCCTCAATTGCTTCATTTATAGCTTTCTCATAATCTGCATTATAACTTCCATCATTAATAAACATGTCATAAGCATAATTCTGTACACCATAGACCATATTAAAAATACCTTTCATGCCTATGGTTTTATTATAATACGTGAAATCTTCTGGCTTAAATTTAGACGCATCATTATTATACTTTTTTAAGAGTTCATTTACATCATAAAATCGATATTCCCAAGTATTATTGTTATAATCTTCCAATGTTGGTCTTCCATCTTGTGCTATAGCATCATTTCCCATACTACTGATTAGCCATTTTTCATAAAGTCTATCAATATTAGCATGATGCACCCAAAAAATAGGATCCATAGAACTATACATTTGTGCCATATATCCCCAACCTCCACTATCGTCACCACCAATAGGATCATTAGTAGATTCTGGCTCAAATCCTAAATAATTGTGCATTTGATTATGTGGTACATTTTCTAAATCTTTTGTAAAACTAAAAAAGGTATTATTTTCAAAAGCATTTTCAGGGTTAACAAAATTTTTGCTTGTACCTGACCTGACTTGAAACGGTTTTGTAACTGTGTCTCGATCTACGTAGTAATATGTAAAACTTTTTTGAACCCCTCCCCCCTTATTTACATGTCTTGAGCGTGCACTTGTGTATAAACTGCTTTTTTTATCCATAAACAATGGTGGCATAGTTTGATATTTTGGATTATCATATTCCCAGTAAGGTAAAGTAAAACTTGGTTCACCAGAAACATATCTTATTATTTCCTCAAAATGAGTCAAATACAACTTATGCCATGTATAAAAATGCCACCTCGAAGCTTCATATATTGGAGTTTCAGGTATTCCTTTATGAGTACAGTTATGCCATATTTCCGTTTTAGCTTTAGTAAAATCTTTGCAGAATTGATTATTTACTTCATAGGTTTGCTTCTCATAGTCATGAGTAGGTGCACCATGTACCGCCCCTTGCATATACCAACTAATCGGATTGGTACAATCCATTTCTTTCATTTTCTTGAGGGCATCTGCTAAGATTTGCATATTCTTAGTATCCTTATGCGCATTTTTACGAACATACTTTGCTTGTAAAGTCTCTCCTTTTTTATCTTTAACGGTAGTATTTTGATTTATATCAGTATCAAAAGACATAAAACTAGGAACAATACTTACCATAAGAATAAGTATCAATAATTGAATTGACTTCATTTGTAAATATATTTAAAGGTTTAAAATAGGCTTGTTTTAAGACATAGAAGAACTCTCATATACTATAGTACATGCAAATTCTAATCATAAATAACAAAATTATTATCCTAATCAGCATCAGAAACTCCTCTTGAAAATATACCTAAAACAAGTGTTTGAACTATGACTAGTTTAATGGAATCTTACATATTCAATTTTGAGATTCAATCAAATAGTTTTTTGAAATTATCAGTAAATCTAGGTTTTGTACAAAAGTTTTGGAATTACTGCTAATAATATCAAATGTAATAAGAATGAATTGAAAATCAAATCTTAATACAATGTTAAAACCAACTTTATACATACATCTTGACTAGGAAATGACAATATTATTTTCATTATAAATCATGTAACCTTTAAACTCAATTTTCTATTAATCCCCTAGCAAATTCCTTAATCTGAATCCCATGAAAAGTCCCAGAACTCATCATCAATAGCACTTTGTTATCCCAGTTTATCTCTTTTAAAGTACTTTGCAGCACCTGACTATCTGTAAAAACGGTCATATTAGGATGGTTAAAAGCAGCGGCAACTTGTGTCTTAGTGATTGGTGGGAGTTTTTTCATTTTTAAGGTATGCTCACTGAAATAGACAAAGGCTTTATCGGCAGCATTCATTGTTTGATGGTAATGACTGAGGAAATCTTGATTTAAGCTACTAAAGGTGTGTAATTCAAAACAGGCAATCACTTCTTTGTCTTTATATTGATTTTTGATGGCATTAACGGTGGCATTAACTTTAGAAGGCGCATGTGCAAAGTCTAAAAAGGCAACGGAAGTATCGGAAGTCGCAATTTTTTGAAGGCGTTTTGCTGCTCCAGTAAAGGTTTGTATCGCTTTAAAAAAGGCTTTGTTCTTAATGCCAATTTGATTACAAACCATCCTAGCCGCATTGAGATTTTGAAGATTATGCTCTCCAAAAATCTGCAAAGTGACTTCATGCGTTCGGTAATTTACAATAGTTTGTCCGTCTTTAATTCTACATTTTAAGGTATCATATCCATTAATATCTAAATGTTGTCCATTTGATTTGACGGCTTTCTTTAGGATTTTATCTCCTCGATAGTACGCTAAATAGCCACCTTCTTCTATTGATTTTACGAATATCTCAAATTGCTCTACATAGTTATCAAAGGTTGGAAATACATTAATATGATCCCATGCAATACCTGTGATGACCGCAATATGTGGTTTATAAAAATGAAACTTTGGAAAGGGTTTAAGCGGTGATGCTAGATATTCATCGCCCTCTATGACGATATAAGGTGCATCGGAGAGTCTTACCATTCGTTCGAATCCTTCTAACTGTGCCCCTACTAAATAGTCGGTATCTATTTTATAATATTGCAAAACATGTAAGACCATAGAAGTCGTGGAGGTTTTTCCATGACTTCCGCCGATTACTATTCGAGTTTTATCTTTGGATTGCTCATATAAGTACTCCGGGTAAGAGACAATATTTAACCCTAATTCCTTTGCTTTTGCTAATTCAGGATTATCTTTTCGGGCGTGCATCCCTACAATGATAGCATCTATGTCTTTTGTTATTCTATCGGTATGCCAGCCAATTTCGGTAGGTAATAAACCCACTGCGGCTAATCTTGAACGAGATGGATCATATATTTCATCATCTGAACCTGTAACGTGATATCCTTTATGGTGTAAAGCTAAGGCTAAGTTGTGCATTGCAGCACCTCCAATGGCTATTAAATGAATTCGCATAATTTTTAGAAGTCAGTGGTCAGACCGCTTCGCTGTCAGATCGTTTTGTGCCTTCGGCACTTACTGTCAGAATTTTATCCTCTAAAATATCTGACTTCTGGCAAACAGCATCAAAGATGCTAGGTGATCTGACAGCGAAGTAATCTGACTTCTAATTTTCGTCAATTTAGAATAACTTTAGCAATTTGTCGAAACTTTACGGAATTTTTATAGATAAGCTGTCACTTTTTAAATGTTTGGGCGTTATACCTAACAAACAAACACTATTTATTCACTCACAATTAAAGATTTAAGCATGAAACCGCAATTCAGAAAAAAATTCATTCCATTTATCATTTTAGTATTAGGTATAGTGGCATTCTCTTCATGTAATAGAGGATATGGTTGTCCAACTGATTTTTCATTGGACGCTACTCCTGTTGAAGTGACTTTGGAATAAAAACAACCAAAATATCAACTTTAGAAAGCTATTGAACGTTAATTACGGGCAATAGCTTTTTTAATTGAAATTCATTGAAGAATGCCTAACTGGACAATTTTAACAGAACACAATCAAATAGAATCTTTGATTTTAACGTCTTTTGAGACCCCTTGTATGATTTATAAACACAGTACTCGCTGTGATATGAGTGCTATGACTTATCACGTGTTAGAATCGGATTGGAGTTTTAAAGAGCAAGATTTAAAACCTTATTTTATTGATATTTTAGCCTACTCAAATTTATCTGTACATATTGCCGATACGTTTAAAGTACATCATGAATCTCCTCAAGTTATTTTGGTTAGAAATGGAATTTGTACCTTCGATACGTCTCATTTGGATATTTCTATTGAAGAAATTAAGGAAGGGTTGGAAGATGATTTTTGGTTAAGTTGAAAATTTAAGTAAGCGTAAAGAGACGATTGATAAATCATCTCCTTACGCTTAACCTCTAATACATTACTCTATCACGATACTTTTATAAAACTTTTGACCTTCCAGCTCCAATTTAACTTTATAAACCCCAGATTTATGTTGATTTTTATCAAATAAAAACTCAAAATCTCCCTCAAAATTTGCGTTTAAAACTTCTTTATATAAACCCTTAGCCGTATAAATGGCAATTCGGACTTGACGAGATTTTGCTATCTTAAATTTGATGGTTTGTTGATCTGTTTTTGAATCCACCGCAATCCAAAAATCATAATCGGTAGAAATCGGTTTGTGAGAAACAATTTCAAGTGCACCATATTCTCCAGCATCGCCATATTTTGCCTTAGCTTCTTCACAAGTCAATAATTTAAAATGGCTTACCGTATTATCCATTTCGTAATTGATTTGATCTGCTCGTCCTAATACCTTTCCATCTAGTATATACAAAGCCTTATCTACGTTTAAACATTTATCGCCTTGCGTTGCCTTATCAGTACGATTTTCTCTCTCTGTAATTCCTTCTTTTTCAAATAATACATATCTAGTATTTGACTTTTCATCTTTTGTTATCGTAGTATATCCTTTAACTCTTTTAGATTTGGTTGTACCTGAATTACCTGTAGGCTTACTATAACCAAACACTTTTGCAGTATCAGTTTTTGTTTCTCCCTTTTCAAGATTCGGCAACTTAGTCCAATCCGATTTTGAATCTAGACGTTTCTTATCTTTTT
>CAYLSF010000265.1:0-1811 GCA_964385675.1 uncultured Saprospiraceae bacterium | reverse complement strand
CTTTTTCTGAATGACTTGATACATATCCTGTTGCCACATGTAACATTCCTTCATTTTCTTTACTATTAAGTCCCTGTTCTTCCTCTAAACTATTATTTATAGATTTTTCTCCTTTTGAATCCGCTTCCTCATCCACTATGAGATACATATATTTGTCTTTTGATACCTTACCTTCTTTGGTCTTTGAAGGAACAACTTTCTCCATTTCAAAAACTATATGTGCGTCCTTAGAACTTGGAGGAACTTCTTTATCTCCTTTGGTAGAGATTACAATGACGCCATTTTTACCTTTCTCACCGTATCGTTTTTTCCCTTCTGTTTTATTTAACCAACTAACACCAGCACCTTTATCTAATTTTAATTGTTCTAATTTTTCAATGTACTCTTTTGATTCATGTATCTTTCCATCTACAATATAGATAGGATTTCTTAACTCATCTGGATTGATAAACTGATAAGATTGCTCTTTGCTTTCCTCTTTTTTCAATTTCAAATCAATGTAACAAACGCCTAATTTACCTCGCTTACCATATAATTTCACATATTCCTCTTTTTTTAAGACTTCTATGGTTTCTATATCAACTAGCTTAATTTTATTTTCCTTTAAGAAATCAGAAATCTTCATTTTATACTTCTGTTCAATAATCCTTTTTTTATTCAAGATGAAGATGTGTACTTCTTTGTTCATATCATCTTCTTGATTATCAATAGTTTCTATCGCATCATCTTTTTGAATTATATGCTCTCCGATAGGCTGATAAAACGCCAATGAAAAACTTCCTATCAATAATGCCAAGATAATAATGACGCCTTTAGTTTGTAATCTATTGGATTCGTATTTTCCAAATAATCTAAATATTCGGTTGGTCAATTGACCTTTATTGCGATTTGCAGACATAGCTAAATTATTTTTAACGCCTTCTCGCTCGAAGGCAGATGAAGAAAAATGTTGAATTGAAAGCTGCGTTAAAGCATTTGCATAAAGCAAAGGATTATTATGATACTGCAGCACCATATCATCGCAACAATGCTCTCGTTCTACTCTAACTTGTTTGGAAAGCCACCAAATAGTAGGATGATAAAATAAAACAACCTCTACAACGGATTGAAGCCAATTAATTAAATAATCATGACGACGGATATGTGCCAATTCATGTAGTATAATGATCTCAATTTGTGCAGGCGTTAAGCCAGAAAACATCGAAATAGGGAGTATAATTAAGGGTTTAAAATGATGAAAAGTAATCGGATCAGAAACGTGTCGAGACGCTATGCACTTAATGACTTTTTGAATGCCCATGCTATCAGCTAAAACTTGTATTTTATTTTGCCATTCTGCGGGAATTGCTTGTACTCCTACTTGACTCAAAACTTTTAATTGTAAGTAACTTTGAATCATTTGTACAAATAAAAAGACAATACCTAAAATCCAAGTAAATGCCAATATTGGTGTAAACGCTGACAAAGAGAATTGTAATTGTTCCCACCAATTTGATACAAAAATCCCTTTAGTAACGATACTATTTGTCTTTTCATTTCCAGATATATTTACCAATTCTGTTGTCGAAAAATCAACTATTGGTGTAGTGTAATTATTCCAAAATATTATTGAAAAACCAATAAATGAAAGTCCAATGGCAGCTATCGCCACGGTATATCGAACCTGAGCTAATCGACTTGGTAACATACTTAATAGTAATCTTACAGTTAATGCAATTACCGTAATTAACCATAAGGAATGTAGAATTGCCCATCCCAAAGCTTGAGCAATTGGTAAATAATACAACCAAATTGAAGATTCCATAAACTAT
>CAYLSF010000264.1:0-7878 GCA_964385675.1 uncultured Saprospiraceae bacterium | reverse complement strand
ATACGGTCAATTTAAAGCATATATATTCCTATTGTTAAGCTACCAACCTAAATTAATATTTTAAATTGAATGGAATTTTGAAATAATTTAGCTTATTTTATGTACTTGCCCAGCTCAAACTTCAATATACAAAATCAGCGTTTATGAGTTTTATCCTACCAATATATTATCGAAAGTGGTATTATCTTACCATAGTAATGTTAATTATTGGAGTCTGTTTTGTCCAACAATCTTGTCAGTCTGAAGGCAAAGAGAAGAAGTATGTAATTGGTTTTTCCCAATGCATTAGTGAAGATGATTGGCGAAAAAAAATGGAAGCGGATATGTATCAAGAGCTTTATTTTCATGATGATCTTGAACTTATACTCTTAGATGCAAAGGGAGATTCGGAAATTCAAAAAAGACAGATTCGACAACTCATTGAGCAGGAAGTAGATGTATTAATTATTTCAGCACTAGAATCAAGTCCTTTGGTTGAAATCGTAGAGGAAGCATACCATAAAAACATACCCATTGTTCTCCTTGATCGAAAAGTCAATACCGAGAAGTTTACCACATTTATCGGGGCAAATAATTATGAAATTGGTTACCAAGTAGGTGATTATGTGAAAACTCATTTTCCAAACGCCTCCGTTCTAGAAATATGGGGCTTAAAAGATTCAAGTCCTGCGATAGAAAGACATAGAGGATTTCATGATGGTATTCGGAATTCGAGCGTTACGGTGTCAAAAGAAATTCAAATCCCCTTAGAAAATGAAAACTTTTCTCTTTCCAAGAAACCGTTATTGAATAACTTAAAGGGGGTGAATGTAATTTTTGGTCACACAGATGTCATCACTTACAATAGTTATAAAACCATTCAATTGATAGATACTTTTCAAAAAATCAATTACATGGGAATTGATGGGCTTTTTGGTGAAAACTTAGGAATAGATCTTGTCAAAAAAGGAATTTTATCCGCAACATTTATGTATCCTACAGGCGGTAAAGAAGCCATCAAAATAGCGAAGAAAATTATTGATGGAACGCCTGTGAACAAATACAATACGCTGATCTCAACCGTGATTGATTCTTCAAACTTGGAACTCATCATTTTTCAAGAAAATAAAATTTCTGAACAGCAATCCAATATTGACTTACAGCATCGCATGATTGACAAGCAGTATCAATTGAGCAATAAGCAACGAAATATTATCATATCGATGGTTATTGTGTCTTTAATAATTCTATTGCTATCCGTTCTATTATATCGTGCTTTGCAACAGAAGAATAAAAAGAACCAAGAATTATCAGAACTGAATAAAAAAATCTCAAAGCAGAAGTTACATATTGAGCAAGTATCAGAACAATTAAAAGTCGTGACCGCAGAAAAAATACGCTATTTCACCAATATTTCGCATGAGTTTCAAACGCCTTTAACTTTGATTTTGACGCCGCTCAAAGAGATGATACAATCGCCAAATCGTAGGACGAGTTTTAATTTGAATTTGATAAAAAAGAATGCCATTCGTCTTCAACGACTCATCAATCAGTTGATGTATTTTAGAAAAATAGAATTTAATCAACTGAAAATGATGGTGAGTGAAATAGACATTAAGGTATTTGTAAAGGATCTTAAAATTCATTTTGATCAATTAGCTAAGAATAAAATGATTCAATTTCAATTAGAAAATCAGTTAAAAACGGCAACAATATGGGGCGATAAAAATCTGCTGGATAAAGTGATTTTCAACTTATTATCAAATGCGTTCAAATTTACCCCCGAAAAAGGTCAAATTTTAATGGAACTGAAGGAACATTCAGATACCATTAGTATTCAAATCAAAAACACGGGCCCTCGAATCACTCCCGAAATGTCGGCGTTAATTTTTAATAGGTATTATACCAATGACTATCAATCGGGAGTTGGTATCGGCTTGGCACTTTCAAAGGAATTTGTACAATTGCATAAGGGAAAAATATATGTTGATTTGGAGGATAAGGAATATACCAGTTTTGTGATAGAATTGCCGAAAGGTACGGCACATTTTCCATTAGAAACCATCTATGCTTCAAAAGTTATTGATATTATTCGAGAAGAGAATGATGTCTTTTTTGAAATTGAGCAACCCGCCCTACAACATATTTCAAAAGAGGAGGAGGAAGAATTGCCTCATGTTTTAATCATTGACGATAATAAAGACCTCACTAGTTACTTTTACCATTCATTAAGCGGAACATTTAATATTAAAACAGCTAATAATGGAAAGGAAGGCTTAAAAATGGCTTTTGATGAAATTCCTGATATTATTGTGTGTGATATAATGATGGCAAATGTAGATGGATACGATGTTTTAAGAAAATTAAAACATGATGTAAAAACATCACATATTCCCGTTATCATGCTAACGGCTACGCATGATGAAAATTATAAACTAAAAGCCTTCAGAAAAGGAGCAGATGCCTATATCACGAAGCCGTTTAATATTGAGTTTTTAATCGAAAATATCAAAGGGCATTTATTAAATAGAAAGCTGCTGCGACAATATTATTTTCAGTTATTTGACATGCAAGAAGTCAAAACCGAAAATGATATTGACCTTCGATTTATCAAAGAGTTCAAAGAAATTGTTGCTCAAAATATTGGGAATGCCGAATTTGTAGTGGAAGATATTTATACAAAACTCGGATTGTCTCGCATTCAACTTTATCGTAAAGTAAAAGCAATTTTAGGATGTGGAGTTCATGATTACATCGTAAATGTTAGATTAGAAGAAGCTCAAAAATTATTGACCAATAAAAGAATCTCCATTAAGAATATTGCTTATCAAACAGGGTTTACCTCTCCCTCCTATTTTTCTACTGTTTTTAAATCAAAATTTAACGTTACGCCTTCAGAATATCGCAAAACCCTTTAGATATTGTATCAATACTATATCAATATTGTATCATTTTTTGAATCATTCAACCGCTAGTTTATTGATAAACAATGGAGTAGGCTTTCGATTTATTTATTTTCCCAATTGATACATTTCTTGATTTAATCAAGTCTAGTGAATCATAATTTTGTTTTGAATTAATTTTAAATCACAAAATTATATCCAAATTATGATTGAACTAAACAAACCTAATTTGAAATTTGGGATATTAACACTAGTGATGTTATGTATCCAATTTAGCATGATAAATGCTCAAACAACCATTTCAGGTACCGTAACAGATGAAAGCTCTATGCCTGTCATTGGGGCAACCGTTTTTATTGAAAATGCCAGCGTGGGAACGACGACAGATATTGATGGTAAATATAAGTTTTCGACAGATTTAACAGGAGAGCAGGTTTTGGTAATTTCCTATACAGGATATTCACGAGTTGCAGAAACGATTCAATTAAATGGTACACCAATCGTGAAAGACTTGAGTCTAGCACCTGATGTACTTGGACTTTCGGAAGTTGTAGTAACGGGTAATGCTAATGCAAAATCTAGACTAGAATCAAGTATTGCAATTTCTACTTTGAATCCTACTCAAATCTTAAATTCAGGAGCAAGAAGTACCGCAGAATTATACAAAATGATTCCGGGGCTGTTCGTCAATGCCTCAGGAGGTGAGGGTAATGCCAATATTGAAATTCGAGGAAATCCGAGTAATGGTGGTGGAAAATTTGTTCAGGTTCAAGAGGAAGGGTTACCTGTTGCACCTTTTAGTGACCTTATGTTTGGTAATGTTGATATGTTTACTCGTTTGGACTTTACGACGCAGAGAGTGGAAACTATCAGAGGAGGTTCAGCATCTATTTTTGGTAGTAACTCCGGTGGTGGAATTATCAATAATATCAGCAAAACAGGTGCAGTAGAAGGTGGTTCCATTGGTTTAGAGGTGGGGTTAGATTTTAACCATATCAGAACAGATTTTGATTATGGTGGTAAAATTACAGACGATCTTCGTTTTCATATTGGAGGTTTTTATCGCAACAATGACGGCGTTCGTGCACCAGGATATGCTGCCAATAAAGGTGGACAGATTAAAGCGAACTTAACTAAGGATTTCAAAAACGGATATGTTCGTTTTTATTTCAAGCACTTGAATGATAACACGATACCCTATATTCCGATTCCTTTGGCAAGAGAAGGTGACATCAATTCAAATGATGTGGAGTTAGGAAGTTTACCCGGCTTTAGTGGTACACACGGGACTTTCCATAGTGTTGATTTATTACAATTCAAAGCACAATCGCCAAATGGTACTTTTGTAGAAGAATCATTAGAAGGTGGTATGGAGCCACAAGTGACTTCTTATGGAGCAGAATTTTTCTTTGACTTGGGAGATGGATGGACCTTGAAAAATAAGTTGAGAACCAGCAATATTAACCATGAATTTAATGGTATTTTCTCTTTTAGTGGTGAGCCACAGTCAGCAGCAGATTTCGCAGCAGCACGTGGTTTAACGGATTTTACATATAGCTATACTGCAGGAAATGGTGCGGGCGTGCCGTTAACAACAAGTCAATTAAACAACCTTAACGGAAATGGTCTAGTCGTAGAATATGGATATTGGAACGTTGACTTACCAATGGAATATACAGCAGATGAATTGACGGTTAATAAAGAAATTGAGGAATGGAATGCGAACTTAACTATTGGAAATTTCTTCCATCAGTTCGATTTGGAATCTGAATGGTGGTGGCACAATTTCTTAGCAGATGTTTCTGATAATACAAGAAGACTAGACTTAATGGATAATACAACAAACGAACTATTGACTGTAAATGGATTTTCACAGTTCGGAACGTTATACAAAAGTTATAAAGGAGAATCTCGTGTATATGCACCTTTTGTAAACTACGAAATGGAGATTAATGAAAAATTAAATCTTGATGCAGGGGTTCGCTTTGATATCGGTAGAATTGTTGGACAAACTAATGTAGGGGTAGGTGCTGCGTATGACTTTGATGTCAACAATGATAATGTGATTAGTCAAGCAGAGACAGGTATCTTACACAATGACGGACAGGTTATTCCTTTTGATGTCAACTATGAGCAATTATCTTACTCTATTGGTTTAAATTATAAGTTTAATGAAAATATAGCCACTTTCGTTAGACACAGTCAAGGTTCACGTTTTAACTTCGATAGAGCATTTGCGTTCAATGCTACTGCTGATACAGAGTCTGGATTTACAGAATTTGAAGAGGAAGGAGAAAGAATTATTCAATATGAGTTAGGGGTGAAGTATAAATCTAAAAATTTAGGATTCTTTGTAACAGGATTCCACACGCGTTATCCTGATGATATTTTCCAAGAGTTAGTTTTCAATCCTGATGGAAGTTCAGTAAATTTAACATCAAGAGGATTAATCATGGTAACAGGGGCGGAGATAGAAGCAAAGTATGCTACAAAGAACTTTAGTGTAGATTTCAATGGTACATTCTTCAGTAGAACTTATGGTGATAGAGTGGTAGAAGGACCAAATGGAAGTACAGATTTGTCAGGACAAAGTACACCTGGGGTAAACTCCTTCTTTACATTGACGCCTGAATATAGAACTTCAAATGGTAAGTTTTACATTGGTACAAGCGTGATTTATAGAGGTCGCCTGAAAAATAGTGATTTCGACGAGACCTTCTTCCCTGCTTATGTCAGTATAAATCCTTATGTAGGAGTTAATGTAGGTGAAAATGTGGGTATCTCAATTACGGGTTCAAATATATTGAATGAAATTGGTATAGATGAAGGAAATCCTCGTAGTATCGTAAGTCCTGTTGGACAAAATGTTACTTTCGCAAGACCCCTTTTGGGTCGATCTATTATCGCAAGAATTGTATATTCATTTTAATTCATAAAAAAATATTACTGCGATTTTTTGATACGAATTTCCTTTACACCGATAGTATTTAATGATAGTTACTTGATTTACAAATTATAAAATACAGGTCTCATCTCCATAAATTATTTATTATAGGTGAATTATTATTTTGCCAAACTATTGGATGAAGTCTAAATACTTGAAATGATATGGTCAGGTAATTAAAAATAGGAGAGTGTGAGTACATAGCTCCACTCTCCTTTTTTGTTGATAACCATTTATATACAACCAAATGATAGATTATAAACTTGTACGGTATTGGCTATTTTTTGTGGTGCTTATTCTTGTTGCAGCGTGTCAGCATACTGAAGAAGAACCTACTACAACTCAAAGTGAAGACGCTGATGTATTGTATCACGATACTTGGGAACATTATTTAGGGGATCCAGAACGAAGTCATTATTCTAAACTAGATCAAATTGATACGAATAATGTTACGCAGTTACAAGTAGCTTGGACATACAGTAGCGGTGGCTTAGCAGCAGGTCGAAATTCTCAAATTCAAGCGAACCCTCTGATTATTGATGATAAATTAATCAGTGTAAATGCTGCAAACACCTTATTTGCCATCAATAATATAACAGGTGAAAAAGTTTGGGAATTTGTACCAAATGCTCAAGATCAATCGGGGTTAGGACTAAGTCGTGGATTGACTTTTTGGCGCTCAAAAAATGAAGCCGATAAAAGCCGCATTTTCTATGCGTCGGGACCAAAATTGTACGCTGTAAATGTTAACGATGGAAAAGGTATCGAATCTTTTGGCAATAAAGGATATATAGATCTTAGAAAAAACCTCAATAGAGATCCTGAAAAGTTAACCGTCGTTTTGACAACACCAGGTACAATTTTCAATGATTTATTAATCATTGGTTCAAGAACAGGCGAATCACCGGGTGCCGCACCAGGGCATATTAGAGCCTACAATGTAAAAAGTGGTGCATTGGTTTGGACATTTAAAACCATTCCTGAACCAGGAGAGTTTGGTTATGACACTTGGCCTAAAGAAGCCTATAAAAATACCAGCATAGGAGGGGCAAATTGTTGGGCAGGTATGGCGTTGGATCGAAAGAATGGGATAATTTATGCTCCAACAGGTTCTGCTGCATTCGATTGGTATGGTGGTGATAGAATTGGAGACAACCTTTTTGCTAATTCACTCCTAGCATTGGATGCCAATACGGGGAAACGGGTTTGGCACTTTCAAATTGTGAAGCATGACTTATGGGATAGGGATTTACCGGCTTCACCAAATGTTTTTGATGTAACCAAAGATGGGGAAACAATTCCTGCGGTGGCTCAAATCACCAAAAGTGGTCATGTGTTTGTTTTTAACCGTTTAACAGGTGAACCCTTATTTCCTTTAGAAGAAAAAAGTTATCCAAAATCTACTTTAGTTGGAGACAAAGCGGCAGCAACACAAGTTTTACCGAAGCTCCCTAAGCCTTTTGCCCGCCAACGCCTAGATGTTGACGATTTATACGCTCCGAATCAACCTGCTTTTGTGGATGATTTTTTGGATAAATCAAAAAAAGCCCCCCTCACCGTAAAAGAAAAATTAGCACAGATTACTTCTGATGGGCAGTTTGTACCTATAGATACTACAGGGGTTATTTTATATCCTGGGGCTGATGGTGGTGCAGAATGGGGTGGAGCGGCTGTTGATCCCAATTCAGGGATTATGTATGTCAATTCTAATGAAATGGCTTGGGTTGTAAAAATGTCGAAATTAGGAGGAAATGGTGTAAAGACCAGTCCAGGAGAATCTTTGGCAAAAATACACTGTGCTAGATGTCATGGTGGAAATCTACAAGGGCTAGGTGCTATTCCAAGTTTGCAAAATATAGAAGAGCGACTTACGACCTCCGAAATAAAGGAGATTATCGTCAAAGGAAAAGGGGCAATGCCTCCTATGCCTAATTTATCTGATGAGGAGGTAGAAGATATTACCAATTTCTTATTAAAAATTAAAAAAGAAGGAGACGAAGAGAAGGATCATCGAGCAGAGCAATCATCAGATACGCCTTATGCGATTACAGG
>CAYLSF010000263.1:0-7901 GCA_964385675.1 uncultured Saprospiraceae bacterium | reverse complement strand
ATGTATATTATTTTAACCAAAATCCGCATAATTTTTGTGGAGTATTTAAACATCTACTCAAAATACCTTGCAATACATTAATCCTTTCGAGATATTAGGTATCATTCCTCAAACAGAAGTCAAACTTCCACTTCTAATAAAAAAGGCTAAGAAAAGGTGGTTAGCAGAATTTGAACTGACAGGTTCTACAACTATTGATATTAATGGACATACTTTTGATAGAAATGATTTGCTAAAACTCCTAGAACAAGTTCAACATAATGCTATTTTTCACTTTAAATTATTACAATATCCCAATTTGATGGATTTCCTGAAATATGGAGATATTACTTTTTTAGAAAATACAACTATGCCTACATGGCAAGTCGATAAACCCTTTTGTCAATTTATTGCTCCTTATTTTGCGTCTCAATTTGATAATCTTTTCTCAAATGCTGTTAAGAATAATGATTTTGAGCGACTTACCATCATGACCAATTATATACTCCCTTTACCTCAACGTTATCATTATGAATGTTACAAATTGACAGTTAGATATTGGAGAGAACAATTAAAAACATTGAAGCGATGTGTACAAAAAGTCAATATTTATTTAATACCTGAGCGTTTTGAATATTTTCATGCAACTTCTACAATTGATTTATTAAATCTAATGCCTGACGCATTTTTTTATACCATTCGTGCTCAATTTGCTGAAGAACTAACACAATTAGGGGTAAATATTACCAACCGGCATAAAAACAGAATGCCCCGCTTAGCTCATAGTATCGTAAAAAGTACTTTGAATTTAAACCTTAATCCGATCGATAAAAGTAGTGTGCAATATGTAATGGATCAGTTTAACGGTCTTCCAGCACATAAATGGGGTAAGGGAGAAAATAATATTTATCTAGCTGCTTATTACAGGATAAAATACTATTTTGAATATTATCCTAATTTTGCATACCCGATTGCTATTTTTATAGCAGGATTTATTCTTTTTCTAACATTAGACTCATGAAATACCAAAACCCATTTCAAATATTAGATATACCTCAAGGTGATTTAGAAGATTTACCTAAACTAATTCGACAAGCTAAAAAGCGTTGGCTAGCAGAATTTGAACTACAAGGTACAACCACAATTAATATCAAAGGACAACTTTTTGATAAAAATGGAATATTAAAACTCATTGAACAAGCTCAACAACAGAACGGCTTGTATGTTAAAACAGTACAATTTCCTAGCTTATTAAACTTTTTAAATGATGGCAATACAACTCTTTTCAATCCCAAATTAGAAGACGAAGCATGGGTAAAAGATAAACTCTTTTTAGAGCAAGTTGCCCCGTATTTTGCTCATCAGTTTAATCAAGTCCTAGCACAACACTTAAAAAATCGAAACTTATCTGTTATTCAACAATTCATTAACTATTACACTGTCTTACCAGAACGCTATCAATACGATTGTTTCAAATTTGCGAATCGCTATTGGAAAAAAGAATATAATCAGCTCAAGAACCTACGAATAGGCGTAGCTAATCACGCCCCTACCCTACGATTAAAACAAATTCCTAAGGGGATTCATGAATTTTATGCTACCGAACAAATCGAACTCTTTAATGCAATGACCTTCCCTTCTTTCCAATTTTTAAGAGATTCTTACGCTGATTTATTAATTGAGACCTCACTCTATTTTTATAATGTACATCATAAAAAAAGAAAGGCAAGATTAATCCTCAAACGAGCTAGGCAACTAAACATCACACCGAATATTCATTATAGAATTCAATATGTACTCGACCAGTATAATGGATTACCACAATCTAAATGGGGATTTGGAGCATCTAACCAATTGGATTCTGTCTGGTATAAGCTAAAACGATTTGGAAAGCAATTGGCAAATGTAAATATTTGGATTATCGTTTATTTTATCTTAATGTTCTTACGTTTCATTTTTAGTAATGACTAGCCTATAAGTTATTGTTGAAATTTAAAAAGACTCTAAATTAGAATGGTTCTAAGAAAAATTAAACAATTGCCTAAGCTCAACTATTACATCAAAAATTAAAAAACTGTATCTTTGCAGCCGTATGAAGAATTTTAGAAATTTTTGCATTATTGCCCACATTGATCATGGCAAGAGTACCCTAGCAGATAGGTTGTTAGAATTTACCCGTACTATATCAGATCGTCAGCTACAAGCACAGACGTTGGATAATATGGATTTGGAACGAGAGAAAGGGATTACGATTAAGAGTCATGCGATTCAAATGGAATATGCCTACAAAGGAGAGACTTACACGCTCAACTTGATTGATACGCCAGGGCACGTAGATTTTTCTTATGAGGTTTCTCGTTCTATTGCAGCTTGTGAAGGAGCTCTACTCATTGTAGATGCTACGCAAGGAATTCAAGCTCAAACTATTTCCAATTTATACTTAGCATTAGAACATGATTTAGAAATCATTCCTGTCATCAATAAAATTGATATGCCGAGTGCGATGATAGAGGAAGTACAAGACCAAATCACAGATTTACTAGGATATGAGGCGGAAGAAATGGTATTGGCAAGTGGAAAGACGGGAGAAGGTGTAGAAGATATATTACACGCTATTGTAGATAGAGTACCTTCACCCAAAGGTGATCCAGAAGCACCATTACAGGCCTTAATTTTTGATTCGGTTTTTAATTCTTATCGTGGTGTAATTGCCTATTTTAAGATTGTAAACGGTACACTCAAAAAAGGTGATAAAATCCGATTTATTAATACAGGAGCAGATTATGGTGCGGATGAAATTGGGGTGTTACAATTAAGTCAAGTGCCAAAGCAGGAACTAGGGACAGGAAACGTAGGCTATGTAGTAACAGGTATTAAAAACTCTGTAGAAATCAAAGTAGGAGATACGATTACACATAGAGATAATCCTGCCCCCGAAGGTATTCAAGGATTTGAGGATGTGAAGCCAATGGTCTTTGCTGGTATATTCCCGATTTCTAATGATGATTATGAAGGATTGAGAGATAGCTTGGAAAAACTACAATTAAATGACGCTTCTTTGGTGTTTGAACCTGAGACCTCTGAGGCATTAGGTTTTGGATTCCGTTGTGGATTCTTAGGAATGTTGCACTTAGAGATTATTCAAGAGCGTTTGACACGTGAGTTTGATCAAGATATTATCACTACTGTACCTAACGTAAGTTATTTTGCAACGTTCAAAAAGGATCATGTTAGAGAAGAAATTCACACTCCGAGTGATATGCCTGATCCTACATTGATTGAGTATATTGAAGAACCTTATATACGGGCTCAAATCATCTCTAAACCAGATTTCATTGGTGCTATCATGACACTTTGTTTAGATAAACGAGGTATTCTAACTAATCAAGTTTATCTAACAGAAAGCCGAGTTGAGTTGACCTTTGAGTTACCTTTAGCAGAAATTGTATTCGATTTTTATGATAAATTAAAATCCATTTCAAAAGGTTATGCTTCTTTTGATTACACGCCAATTGACTATCGTCAATCCAATTTAGTACGCTTAGATATTAAGTTGAATGGTGAAAACGTTGATGCCTTTTCTGCTTTGATTCACAGGGATAAGGCATACTACTTTGGTCGTAGATTATGTAAAAAGCTCAAAGAATTATTACCTCGTCAGCAATTTATGATTGCGATTCAAGCGGCTATTGGACAAAAAATCATTGCCAGAGAAACGATTTCTGCATTAAGAAAAGATGTAACAGCAAAATGTTATGGTGGTGATATTACGCGTAAGCGTAAGTTATTAGAAAAGCAGAAAAAAGGTAAAAAGCGTATGCGTCAAGTTGGTAACGTAACCGTACCACAAAGTGCCTTTTTAGCGGTCTTGAAATTGAATGATTAATTCTATTGTCGCTAGATACTGGATACTTGTTTTGTATAAATTGTATCCAGTATCTAGTAACAAGCATTCAGTACTCACCATTCAAACGCTGAAGTCCATTTTGAAAAATTATCTATGGCCGCTTCATTTTCTTCAAACCACTCATTGACATACGTGTTATCTTTCATATGTAAATGAACTAAATGTGCCATTACTCTGGTATGTTCTTGTGCTTTCATATCTAAAAAATAAGGCACATAATATTTCCAGTAAAACCCCTCTTCCTTTTTACTTTCATCTAAATTATCACACAACAAATCATAGAAAGTTAAAAATTTTTCAGCCTTCGTCATTTTTACACCAAGACTATCTTCTAACGTTTTATTTGCTGTTACTTGTAGAGCGGCACTCAATGATAATTGCATATCGATCATGGAGAAGCTATTACCCTTTTTCTCCTCCATAAAGTCCCCCGATAGATTTATCGAAATACTACCATCTTCGTTTTCTGTGGCATAACTACCTAATAGTCGCCTAATGTATTGCCCTGCATAAGCGGAACGCTTAGTGTTGTTTTCTAATACTAGAAACCGAGATAAGGCTAAAATAGCTGGAATTTTATGATTTAGTTCTATCTCAATCATTCCCAAATAATAATGTGAACTAGGATGTGTAGGCTTTAGACGCATTGATTGTTGAAAACTTTTGATACTGCCTTCGTAATCTTTAAGATTGATTTGAGTTACCCCTTTATTAAAATGTAACATATAGAAATTCGGAAATAGTTCTAATCCTTTATCATAAGACTTAATAGCCCTTTTTCCATTCCCTAATAGATCATAACAGGTTCCCAACTGTACATAAACATTGGCTAATCGTCGAGAATTAGGCTTTGCTTTGATAGCTTTCCGGCAAAACTTAATAGCGGTCTTATAATCCTCCATTGCGGTATAACTCATCGCAATTTCTGCATAAGCGACTATATTATTCTTATCTATTTCTAGTATTTTATTGTAGGATTGTATCGCTTCTTTATATTTTCCAGCATCATGTAATCGGACGCCTTTTTCAAAAAAAGCTTTGATTTTTTCTTCATCTTGACTGAACAAATTGAAACAGGTAGAAATGGCAAGTACAGTAAGCAATAAATTTTTTATCATAGGTTTATATAAGGATTGTCATCTAAATTCGTAGTAAATGCTACAAAAACACTATTGTAATAACAAAAATTGTGTCGTTTTAGGTTTCAATATTCAGTTTTATGTCTTTTTATTGCTTACTACTGTTAAATCCTTTTAAAACTTAATCATACCAGATAATCCGTACTGTATGTCGGGGGCATTGTTAACCCAAAAATCTTCTTGTAAGTAAAAAGCTAATCGCCCCTTTTTATTTTCTAGTGTAAAAATCAAATTCCAATTTTGAAGTAAGGAATTCATTGAGATAGCTGCTTGATGTTCCCATTCTACCTTTTCATTCGCACCGTGTAATCCTTGAAACATTAAAGTCTCAAAACTTTTCTTCATACTTGAACCTCTTCGAAGTGATTGTTGGTTGATAATTTGTAATCCTACTGAAAACGTATGCGTCTTATTTACTTTTTGATAGCCTGCATATCCATCAAAACCAGCACTAAATTTTCGATTAATAGGATGCACACCATCATACAATGAAAATATATCTTGATTAACTATGTTTGCAGAAGTCATGAAAATGAATGCTTTATTAGAACGAAATGGTAAAATATACCCCCAATGTAATCCAACTCCTGCTCCCAAATTTGGATTCATAATAGAAAGAGGTATCATTAAATGTCCACTTATATTTAAAGACTGTAAATCTGTTTTGAATATTTCCTGCTGATAGGATAACTCTAAATTGCTTAATATAAATTCATCTCTTTCCCAATCAAATTCTCGTCCTAATTCATCTTTGTACGATACTCTAGCTTGGTTAAAAGGAAATATCTTACGAGAAAAAGGATCTTCATCATTTATGACACTAGAGTGAAACCATTCTATAAATCGATCACTAGCCAAGGCATTAATCGCTGTATTTCCCCCTGTTAATAAATGTCCATTAAGGACAATACCAATAGTTTGACGATCAGATAATTGGTACTTAAAATCAAATCTAAAATTACGGATGACACCATCTGCTTGGTATATAATAGAGTCTCTTTGAAAGTCATTATTTTCAAATAAAGGAGCACGTTCATGAAAAAGTAAGGAACGAAGTTCTTTATCTAGTCCCTCAGAGATATTTAAAGGACGAATAATAGCTAATTTAGGCAGCCAAACATTTCCTGCAGAACTTGTTACTTCAAAGGCATATTGACCTGTTGATAGGTTATTAGTCAACATTGGTACTCTAAGTGTGAAAATTCCAACAGGATTATTTGGAACAGTATAAGGTAGTGTTGGTAGATGGTACTTTAAAGGCTGTGTCTTGTCATTTTGCGAAAATATTGTAGAAGCAAAGATTAATAGACATAAACCTGTAAACAAAAGTTTACGTAGATAGTCTTTCATTGAAATAGTCTTATTTACGCTGGTGTAAAGTGATAACTACTACTTAAACGATAGGATTATCTTTAGGGTTCAAATGAATTTTTATTAGAAGTTATATTTATCTTATTATCAGATGTACGATCTACTTTTACATAGATCATACACCTAGTATCAAATCTTATACTATATCTTTTTCAGGCATAAAAGAACTCAATATTGAGTTTCCAATAGCACAATCTAAACACTTTTTATTTAAGCAATATTCATTTTTTAAATAAATCAATGCTTGCGTGTCATAGGCATTTTCGGGTCGCATACCCAATTTCCCCCATTCTGTGATAATAGAATTCTTTTCTGGTTCTAATTTTTCAAGAAAATCTAAGGCTCTTTCCTCGTATTCTGGTATTTGACGCTCTCTGCCATACAAAAATAAGAATGGCACAATTGTATTAATTAGCAATAATGAGAACATACTCTTACCGATTTTCTTATCCTTTATCTTTGATGGCTTATCAAAAACATAATGATTTTTCCAATAGTCAGAAACCTCTACATTAAAATGCTCTCTCAAGTCTTCAATCTTCTCTGCTTCCAATATTTTTGAAAACAACCCAGATGACTTATGTACTAAGGCCGCAAATTGTGCTAGACGGATAGTAGGAAAATTGGCAGGACGCAAACGCATAAAACGCCACATTTCTTTCGGAATCCCAAAAAATAATCCATGCTTCTCCTTTAAAAACTCAAATTCCTTCTTCAATTCATTAGGATAATCTTCTCTAAATCGATCATCTAACAAGCCTGATTGCCCAAAAATCATCGCCTCTAATTGGAAAAGATTATTTTTATATTTAGCTAAGGTCAATAAAGGTAAAAATTGAGCTAACATCTTAAATGGCTCTACATTGATTTTTAAACCAAAACTCCGAGCAATATGATGATAAAAAGTTTCTTCCCAGTTTCCCTTATTTTTATGCAGTTCTTTACCAATTCCCTCAATTTTTCGCTCTAGTTTTTCGATAGCTAATCGATTCAACCAAGTTGATTTCGTAATATCTGCTACTTTCGGAAAATGATATTGGCATGGAATCCAATATTGATTATTTGTAATACGAAGGTATTGTGTGTGTAAGCGAGGGGGAATTCGTTTTCTTAATTCAATACAAGGAATTTCTTCTCCATTTTTCCTTCTGACTCGTTCATCCTGTTCATATACCACATGTAAGATGACATTATTGTAAGTATCATCTCTATCGTGTCTATGCCTATACCAATCAGAAGAAAGGACATGTAATTCGATATTTCCAGCCCAGGTCGTATCGCCAATTTGAATCTTAGCGTTAAGAAAATCTGGACCTGCATTTGGGTTATGTTCACCAAAATTTAAAACTTGAATAGATGTTTCATCAGTTGTCCGTAAATCATCTAAGTCAAAGTTCTTTGTTCTCCAAAGATAATGGAGAAATGCTTCTTTAATTTTCATTCAATTATTACTGAATTGCTAAATAATGATTTGATTCTTTTGAGGATATTATAACTTATCATAA
>CAYLSF010000262.1:0-7905 GCA_964385675.1 uncultured Saprospiraceae bacterium | reverse complement strand
CAATGGATAATTGTTATCATATCCTTTGTTTTAAAGATGTTAGCTCAACTGCCGTTTTGGATGGATTTTATATCAAAGATGGTAATGCCAATGGAACAGGTAATAACGCCAAAGGCGGAGGAATTTATCTAGATGGTGCGAGTAGTAGCATAACTAGTCCGACGATTTTGAATTGTAATTTTATACAAAATTATGGTAAAAATGGAGGAGCAATTTATGCGGATGGAAGCGGATTAGGTTCTAGTAATCCAACCATTAAATATTGCCGATTTCAACAAAACGCCGTTACTCAAAATGGTGGAGCGGTTAATTTAGATGCAGACAACGGTACCTCAAGCCCCACGATTATTAACTGCTTTTTTAATAATAATAATGCTGATAAAGGTGGAAGTTATTATAGTTATGCTGGTGTAGGTAGCACTTCTACGGGAACAGTCATCAATTGCGTATTTACACAAGATTCTGCTACTACAGCAGGCGGTGCTTTTTATCATAATGCCAATGGAGGCACATCTGCTTCCAATATCATTAGTTCTACTTTCTATCACAATTATGCACCGCTAGGCGGAGCCATGTATAATATTAGAACCAATGATGGCAATAGCATTCCCACAATTACCAATGCTATTTTTTGGGATAATGGTGATGAAATTGCCAATAGTTCCGTCTCTCCAACCATGCAATACAGCATTATCAAAGATGCTTTTCCGGCTGATGTGGTAGATGCTGGTAACAATCAGGTAAATGCTGACCCACTATTTAGAAATGCTTCTAACCTTAACTTTCGACTTGCCAATGGTTCGCCTGCTCTTGACGCAGGTTTAAATACGGCTAATACACAACCCAAAGATTTAGCCGATACGACTCGTATTCAAAATACAACGATTGATATTGGAGCATATGAAGGATTTTATATAGATACTTTTTATGTGAATATTGCGGTAGCAGGCGGCAATCAAGATGGTTCATCATGGACAGATGCTTTTCCTGATTTGCAAATTGCACTCAGCGAATACGAAACGGGCGATAACATTTGGGTCGCTAAGGGAACCTACCTTCCATCGGTCGATTCTACCAATACACTAATGAACGGACGATTCGTGACTTTTTTTATGGATAAAGAAGTGCTACTTTACGGAGGATTTAATGGTACAGAAAGTGATATAAATACTCGAAATATTACGAATAATCCTACAATTTTAAGTGGAGATATTGGAACCCCAGGCGATAATATCGATAATGCATATCATGTCGCTTATTTGAGAGAATTGACCGATAATTCGCTAATTGATGGTTTTATCCTTCAAGATGGACATGCAGACGGTGGAAATACGTTAAGTGGAGGTGGACTTTTTATCAACACAGGAAGTCCTCGAATTAGTCATTGTATTTTTAGAAACAATAAAGCGTCTAATAACGGTGGAGGATTCTTTTTCTATGCCAATGATGCGTCTGACCCAACGTTGGATAATGTTACTTTTTATAATAATGAAGCGGCAAATGGAGGAGCGATTTATTTTTATACAAAAGCGAATATAACTGCAAACATAACCGTTCAAAATGGTTTATTTTATAATAATATCGCTTTTAATAATGGAGGAGCAGTCGTAAGTTATAATCAGCAAACAGGTCTCAATCACTTCGCACAATATATCAATTGTACCTTTTACAATAATTCCGCACCTACAGGTGGAGCAATTTATAGTTTTGGAAATGGAAGCAGTTCTTTTAGTATTTCTTTTGATATTAGAAATACAATTATTTGGAACAATGGTATGAATGAGGTTAATACGACGAATACGGGATTGAGCGTACTTCATAGTTTTATCAATACGCTACCTGCTGGAACAACGAATATTTTAAATAACCATATTGGTAAAAATCCATTATTGAGAGACCCGAATAACGCTAATTTTACCCTTCAAGAAACATCTGATGCGATAAATAATGGCAATAATAGTTACAATAGTTTGAGTACAGACTTAGCTGGTAACGCAAGAGTATTAGCTGGAACGATTGATATTGGAGCGTTTGAAGGTGGATTTTTAGATACATTGTATGTTGATTTAACCAACTCTAGCGGCAATCAAAGTGGCGACTCTTGGGCAAACTCTATGACGAATCTACAAACTGCTATTGACTCTGCCCTAAATGGAGATTTGATTTGGGTTGCCAAAGGAACGTATTACCCTACACAAGATACAAGTGGTAATCTTACCCCGATCGACCTTCGTACGCGTACTTTCTTTTTAAATAAAGACCTCAAATTATACGGTGGCTTTTTAGGAAATGAAACGGACATTAATCAGCGTAATTTTAAAAACAACCTAACGATTTTAAGTGGTGACATTGGTACACAAGGGAATGATGCTGATAATGCGTATCACGTTCTATACTTAGAGCGTTTACAAAGTCATGCCTTGATTAGTGGCTTCCAAATCACAAAAGGAAATGCCAATAGTTTTGGATACGATGATGTAGGTGGAGCCATTTTTAACGATGGTTCGGGTATGAATAATAGTGCCGATTTGACGATTGAATTTTGTACGATTCATGATAATTTAACGACAAGAGGCGGAGCTGTTTTTAATAATGGTGAAAATAATGGACAATGTGAACCTCGTTTTGAAAACTGCAAGTTTTATAATAATCAAGCTCAATTTGGAACAGGTGGGGCGATGTATAATAACAGTTTAAGTGGAACGGTACGCCCTATTTTAGTGAATTGTTCCTTTTATGATAACTCAGGTGATCAAGGTGGGGCAATTTATAATCTTTCAGATGGAGCGACTGCTATCTGTTCACCAGTTATCGTTAATACAACGTTTACCAATAATACGGTAAATATTTCTGGTGGAGCGATGTTTAATGAAGTCCGCAGTGGAGGAATGTGCAGTCCAATTATTTTTAATACCATTTTCTGGAATAATGGAGATGAAATTTTTAACGCTAGTGCTACGCCTACAGTTGCTTATTCGCTATTTAAACCTGCCACCATTCCAACAGGTACGCTAGATGGCGGAAATAATATTTTTAATCAAAATCCCAATTTTAGAGTAGCCGTTAATGGAGATTGGGAATTGACCTACGGTTCGCCAGCAATAGACGCTGGAAATGGTAGTCCTTTATTGAACGGTACAACTTTAGACATCAATTGCAAACCTCGTGTCAATAATTTAAGAATTGATTTAGGAGCTTATGAGTGGTTTTCGGATACGATTTATGTGGACTTAACCGCTACAGGTAGCAATAATGGTTCTTCATGGACTGATGCGTTTACGTCCTTTCAAGATGGTATTGACTTTGCCGTAGCAGGGGATATGATTTGGGTGGCACAAGGGACGTATATTCCTGGTAGAAAAGGTTTTTTGGGTGATGTACCAAATGGAGACGATGACCGCAAACGTAGTTTTATTATTCGTAAAGACCTCAAAATATATGGTGGATTTACAGGAACAGAAGTAGATATATCACAACGGGATTGGCAGACCAACACCACGAATCTAAGTGGATTTTTGGGTGGTTCGGATCGTAGTTTACATGTCGTCTATATAGATAGCGTCAGTCGATTTTTTGAATTGGATGGTTTTACCATTCGGGATGGAGATGCGAGTACAAGTTTATATAACACGGGTCAAGATGGTGGTGGTTTGTATCATACGGCTAATCAAGGCACATCTGAACCAACCATCAATAATTGCACCTTTACCTTCAATAAGGCCAATCGTTTTGGAGGAGCAATTTATTCAGATGCGACCGTTGGTGGAAATGCTCGTCTGTTTATTAATAATTGCACTTTTACACTAGATACCGCTAATCATGCTGCTGGAATTTATGTTACGGCTGAATTTGGAGGCACAATAAATGATTCCATTACCAATTGTACTTTTAGTGAATTAGAAGGTTGTGCGATTCAAAATCATACACAAAGCTTTGGAACGGTGACTTCTACTATTTCAGGTTGTGATTTTAGTAAGAATGTATATTCACTATTAGCCCCTTCCAATGCACTAGCTGGAGCAAGTTGTATTTTGAATGATGGTAGTAGTTCGGGCAATTGCTCACCAACGATTAAAGACTGTGATTTTCAAAATACACAAGGTGAAATCATTACAAATTATGGTAACATCAATGGTAAAGCAAATCCACTGATTCGAGATTGTGATTTTGGCTATACGGATATGAGTTTGAATGATCAATCTGGAATTCATAACTATGTTATAACGAGCGGTGCGGCTGCTCCAAGTATTATAAAATGTACATTTACAGATTTTAATGGTAGTCCAATCCGCAATGTGGGTGGATTTGATACAATAGCTATCGTTATTGATAGCTGCACATTTCAGCGAGATTCTAGCACTTGCATCGTTAATACGGGAATTAGCAATACGAATAGTTTTAGACCTATCATTTCTAATTGTACGTTTTCCGATAATGTTTTTATTAATAATGGTGTATTAAATCCAACCGGTGTTGCGATTCATAATACAGCGAGTCAGTTGGGTGGTGTGAATCCGACTATCAATAATTGTACTTTTGAAAATCATCGCTCTATCAGCACTTCAGGATTTGAAGGGGTCAACGACGCACACGGTGCAGTCATTATTAATGAGGCGACGAATGGTCCTTGTAATCCATTGATTAATGCATGTACTTTTGATAATAATGCCGCGAATGGAAATGGTGGAGTCATTTATAATGTTGCAACAGACGGATTGTGTCATTCTACCATTCTAAATTCTACCTTTAAAAATAATATTGCAGGCAAAAACGGTGGAGTCATTTACAATACCATTGCTGCTTCGGGTAGTAGCGTCGTTAGTGCGGTGAGCGATACAATTATCAATTGTATTTTTCATAATAACTCGGCTCAAAACGGTGGTGTCGTTTACAACGATGGAGAAAATGATACCTGTCAAACCGCTTTTACGAATTGTCTATTTTATAATAATACCGCTAGTCTAAGAGGAGGAGCATTTTATAATCAAGATACTTGTTTTGACCATCATACGAACTCTACTTTTTATCAAAATACGAGTACCATTAATAATGCGGCGATTATTAGTTATGGAGGAGGGGTACAACTCACTTTTCACAATTCTATCTTGTGGGATAATGGTGCAGAACTCATTAACGAATTGGATCAATTTAATAGTTCTGCTACGGCTACCGTTAATTATTCTTTATTGAAAGTTAGTGCTTTACCCAATTTTGCTTCGGGTACGAATAACCTTTTCAATCAAAATCCCAATTTCAAAGCTGCGGCTTCGGGTAATTTTGAGTTATTAACAGGATCAGCAGCCCTCGATGTTGGAAATAATAGCTACAACACTACTACAGCAGATTTAAAAGGAGCAACTCGTATTCAAAATAGTACCATCGACTTAGGTGCGTATGAAGGAATTGCCGTTTTACCCGTAGAATTACTCTATTTCACAGGCGAAAAACAAAATGATGAGATCCTGCTCACTTGGGCAACTGCCGTAGAAATTGATAATGACTATTTTGATATTCAATGCTTAACGCCTTCAGGCGAGTGGAAATCTATCGGAACCATCGAAGGTAATGGAACGACTTCTACGCCACAATCCTATGAATTTACAGACATAGAACCGCATCAGGGGGATAACTACTATCGCTTAAAACAAGTTGATTTTGATGGTGCACTCACGTATTCTAATGTCGTTCATATCAATATGGAAAAGGCATCTACATTTAATACTGCAGTTTATCCAAATCCAGTTGTGAATCAAGTTTTTATAGAAACTAATGGAATGGGCAGAGCGACATTATATACCGTTTTAGGGCAACCTGTACGTCGTATCATTTTAGAAAATGGTATCAATATCATTGAAATGCAACAGCTACCTAAAGGGCAATATATTTTGATGTTAGAAAATGGTGAAGAACAAGTAGTGAAACAATTGATTAAATCAAACTAGATAAACGATACTCATTTGATTTTTTAAATATTTACTGGATTAAAAATATTTTCTTGTGAATATTTAGATTAAGCTCCTTTCTGATACAGAGGGAGCTTTTTCTTTTTGATATTCCATAAAGTATTTCATATTGACACCCTTAATATTTTAACCTATATTGGACTTTTTTTTAATATTTAGAACTAACAAAACTATTATATTTTAAATGAAACAGACAACACAATTTTTATTTGGATTTTTGGTAATGGGATTATTCCTATTTTCAATGGGCTGTGGTTCTTCCAATAAAGCAACAACTACACCGACGAGTATAGGTAGCATTACACCCGACTTAATTACCGCAACTGCTCAAAAAGCCAATGTACTATATCTTGGTGTAGAAAATCCCGTTCAACTTCATTTACCAAGTAAAGCCTTGAATACGGCAAAGTTAACGGTATCCAATAATGCAACGGTTAAACATCTAAGTGGTCGTAAAACTTGTACCATAACCGTAAAAGAACAAGGAGAGGTCATTTTGACAATATCCGGCAAAGGGTTTAAAAAACAAATTTCTTTTAGAGTTAAGCCTATACCCAATCCTATTGCTAAATTGGGGGGTAAAACAAGTGGTAGAATTACAAAAAGTGAGCTAAGAGGAGCAAGTGGACTCTCCGCTCATTTAGAGAATTTTGACTTTGATGTTAGGTGTGTTATTGTCAGTTATAAATTGATTTATGCCCGTAGCAATGCTACTAAGTTAGAAAAGGTTAGTAGAAATAATAGGTTTACATCTGATATTAAAGTTCTTTTGCACAAGGCTAAACAAAGGGATACCTACATCTTTTCAGACATAAAAGCTAGATGTGCAGGAGATAAGAATTTAAGAAAAATTAGTCCTATGGTATTTACCGTGCGTTAATATTCGACATATCTTTAATCAGTTTAAATTATAATTTTTCAGTAAAACATAAATTTTCAATGAAGCAGACACTATTTTTATTTGGACTTGTTGTGTGGACTATTTTTCTAGCAGGCTGTGGTTCATCTAACAAAACAACAGCACCCATTCCTCAAATTCAAGTCACACCTGATGTTATATCCGCTACAGCATCTAAAATGAATGTATTATACATAGGCGTAGAAAATCCTGTGAAATTAAATATACCAAGTGTAGCTCTTAATTCCCTACAAGTAACAGGAACAGGCGGTGGCGTTAAGGTTAAAAAAGTGAGTGATCGGAATTATATCCTAACTGTAAGAAAACCAGGGGAAACAACGTTATCCATTACAGGAAAAGGCTATAAAAAAGATATTCCTTTTAAGGTTAAACGAATCCCCGATCCAGTAGCAAGAGTAGGTAAAAGTGCAGGCGGTGCAATGGGAAATGGTGAGTTTAAAGCACAAGGAGGAGTCGGAGCTTTTTTAGATGATTTTGATTTTGATGCAAGGTGTTCGATTCAAGGCTATCGCTTGACTCGCGTAGCAAAGCGACAAGATCCTGTTGAGTCGCTCAACAGTGGAGCACGGTATAATGCCAAAAGTAAGCGTTTAATACGAATGGCAAAACCAGGAGATACCTACTTGTTTACCAATGTAAAAGCAAGATGCCCGGGAGATCCCGCAGGTCGAAGAATCAATACAATGGTTTTTAATATTAAATAGGAATAGGAAGATAATAACCAACTATCTAAATAATCAAGTCATTTAAGTCTATAGGATTTTCTAAATCTTATAGGCTTTTTAATATGATATTTTTTATTTTTGAATAAATACCATTTTATAGCTGATTAATCATAACCAATGGACAATCACGATTTTTCCGATCCCAATTTGCTAGACTTATCTAAAAGGAATGGATTTAAAATAAAATTAAATACAAAAGAATTATTTCCTGCCCTTGTATGGACAGCTGTAGATGTTGCGAGAGTAACATTAAGTGGTGGGACATTTCCGCAATGGTCAAAAACGATAAAGATAGAAT
>CAYLSF010000261.1:0-7930 GCA_964385675.1 uncultured Saprospiraceae bacterium | reverse complement strand
AACAAAAAAACATGAAACCTCAGCCTAAATTTAACGTCAAACTATAATACAAACCATTTTGTCATTTGCTACATAAACCATCTAAAATTATTTACAAATGGCTCGCTTATGTCATACATTTATTATTCTTTGTCTTATAGCTAGTAATAGCTACGGTCAAATCAATACTCATTTCACTGCGTCAGTAGTAGAAGGAGTAGCACCTCTTGCTGTATATTTTGATGCAACTAAAACTACACATCAAGATAATACAATAGATGTTTTTCATGACTTAAATTATAACTGGAATTTTGGAGATTTAAATTCTGGAATTTGGAAATTTAAACCATCTTCTCAAAATACAGCTACAGGGCCATTGACAGCTCATGTTTTTGATAGTATAGGTGTATTTATAGTAGAACTAGAAGTGTTTGATAAGGACGGAAATTCTGACATCTCTACAATTGTTATTAGAGTAAAACCTGCCAAAGAATATTTTAGGACTGGAAAAACGATATGCTTTTCTACAAATGAAGAGTTTGGAGGTTGTCCTAATTTTGCTCAAAAGGTAAAAATTTCAGGGAATGACTTAAATGAAATAAAGGCATTTGTTGGTAACGATACGAGACTTTTGTTTAAAAGGGGGGATACTATAAAAACGGATTATCCTTTAGATATAAAATGGGTTAATAATTTTACCATAGGTGCTTTTGGAAATGGATTGGTTATCAATGAAAATAACATCTATGAAAATGCTCCTATTTTTAAATCTAACAAAGGCAATAGCATTTTTAATATATCTAGCCCAGATGGTACTCGTCAAGCTCAGAATATAACCATTATGGATGTTCATTTAGTAGGAGAACATACTATAAACCAAAATGCTATTTATTGTGAAGATTATACACAACATAATCTAATATATAGAGTGCATACCACAGGCTATACGAAAGCGATCCATTATAATTATAAAAACCTACGGGATTCATTACATAAACAAGAGTTATTTGATCACATAACTATTGCAAAGTGTTGGGTAGAACAGGGTAGGGGAGTATCAAATTTGGTGGATATAAGTGGGTATCGAATTGCCCTTTTGGGTAATGATTTTGAGTATGCTAATAAAAATGGTCATGTTTTAGAAGCCCCATGGGTTCAGAAAGGGGTGCTATTACATAATCGAATTATGTATCCTGCTAAACATAAGGCTTGCTTAAAACTAGGAAGTCCTGCCTCTGATACGTTATTTGAACGTACGGCTACTAAAGAGATTGTTATTGCAGACAATCATTTTGAAACATACAAAGGCTCAAAACATATCGTTAATATCATGCCTTCAAGTAAGCAATCTAAAATGTTGCATGATATTATTTTTGAACGAAATTTTGTAAATACGGGCAATGACAATAAAGTCTTACATGGTATAATAATAGCTGGGCAAGACATTACTGTTAGAAATAATATTTTTAATGGTACAGGGGCTAGCCCAAAACGATTTACAGGTATTACGATTTTAGATGTTGCGTTATCAAATCCTACTAAAAATATTACAGCTTGTAATAATACTATCTACAAAGATGATAAAGTAAAAACGGCAGTAGGAATAAAAATAGATGCGGATGTCAAAAAAGCTATGGTTCGTAATAATTTAGTGTATAGTCCCAAAGCAGATGATATTAAAATAACTGAAGATTATGGCGAACAGACTCTTGCTAGTAATAACATGTATCCTTACGTTCACCCTTTTGTATCGAAAAAACCGAATACACCTCTTGATTTTCAATTGGATTCAATTAGTCAATTACTAGATAAAGGCGAACCTATTACTTGTGTATATAGTGATTTCTACGGTCAAAAAAGACCTTTAAATACACTGTATAATATAGGAGCATTTGAATATACAGAAACGCCGATAACTATTACGGATTTCTCAGGATTAAGTGCTTCCTCTATTCATGAATACCCTAATCCTTCAAGACAATATATGACTTTTGATTTATCTAAAATTTCAGGTCATTACTCTATTGAAATATTTGATACCAGCGAAAATCTAATTTATTCAGATTTTAACCTTGAAAATCCATTTTATATATGGAGAATAGATGATTATGAGAATGGTATTTATTGGGTGAAGATTGCTTCTAAGGGGGCTACCTTCTTGACAAAAGCTTTGATTGAAAGATAAGTAAAGGTATAATTTAATTGTATTTCATAGGAATTCTGTATTTTACAGCATAAATCAATATCCTATGAAATACGTTTATTTTATACTATTCTTGTGCCTTTTTACTTACTGTAAACCTTCTCAATCAACACAAACGTTAATTAAACAAACGGAGAATTTTCCTAAAAGTTGGGTCGGAACTTGGCAAGGAACTTTAGAAATATTTAGGGGAACACAAAAAATGCAAGACGTTTTTATGGAATTGGACATACAGCCCATTGATTCGTCAAGTCGATATACATGGGCAATTACTTATGGAGAAGGAGAAAAAGCTAGTAAGCGACCTTATGAGTTAGTTCCTATTGAGCCTTCTAAAGGACATTATCAAACAGATGAAAAAAATAGTATTTTCCTAGATGCTTATTATTTAGGAGGTACACTCTATAGTAGATTTGAAGTTCAAAAGAATTTGCTAATGGTCAGTACATGGAAACAAGGGGAGCAATTGATATACGATATAGTAGTTGGAAATATGGGAAAAACTAATGTAACTGGAAATGATACCTTAAATAAGATTCCAGCAGTAACTTCTTTTGAATTAGTGACTAAGCAAAGAGCCGTTCTAAGTAAAATTAAATAAACAACTGGAAAAAGTAAAAAATCTATGATTATACCTTTGTAATTTACCAATAAATTTTAAACTAAATTCAGTTTATTTGAAAATGTATTGAATAGTAAATGAAGTTAAATTGATTTCATTCCATGATAGTTAATATATTGTAATGACTTGACTTAGACGTTATTGGAAGGGTTGAATTTTGACCTCTTATTAAACTACAATATTTTACTTAAAACTCATAACTAATATAAGCAACCAAAGAACGGCCTAAAATTGGACGAGCCATACGAGTAGGAGCGGAGACATCTGCACCAATAATTCTAGGGTTACCTTCTGTTAGACCTATAACATTAGTCGCATTTTGAACTTGTAATAAAAATTGATAGGTTTTATATCTAAAACTCATTCCTGTATCTATAGATGTAAAAGCAGGTAATAAATTAGAATTTAACTCATCACCATATCGATTCCCAATATATTGAAGCGTTCCAAATAATTTGAAATCGCCAATCTTGTAACTAGGACGAATCCTATAAAAAACACTAGGAATACGTTTTACTTGATTTCCATCAATTGGACGAGCAGGATTTAACTCTTCCGCTGGGTTTACTCTATAGTGAGCTTGTTGAATGGTTGCTGTAAAATCCACTTGTAAGTCCTTAGTTATGTTATAAATACTTTCTATTTCGATTCCAATGGTTTGAGAACCTCGTGTACGAAGCGGTAATATATTTCCATCTGCATCAATTGAAATATCCGTTGTTAACTGGTTTTGGATTTGATTCATAAACCCTGCTGTAAAAAAAGCAAAGGAGGAACTTGTATATTTTAATCCCGCTTCTAATTGAAAAACTCGCTCAATTTGTCCGCCATCAGATTGCCCTCTTTCCCAATTATCAAAGTCGGGCATTCTATAGCCATCACTCACTCGAATAAAATAAGAAGCATTTTTATGAAAAGCATGGTTCATTCCCAATGACCATGCTGCTGCTGTTTTATCAACACTATAAGATGTAAAAGTGCTATCACCAAATCGAATATTAGCTAAAACAGGATTGAAGGTATCCCCGTAGTTTAAATCATAGATTCTAGAATTTTCTAATGAACCATCTGCTTCCAAGCGCTCAACTCTCAACCCTCCATCAACATTTAATTCATTAGAAAAACGATAAGTACCATAAGCAAAGCCCGCCATCGTCCAAGCATTACCAAAACTATTTTGATACATATCAAAAGCTTGATAGGTCGTGTATCCTTCATGTGTGTGTGAATACACGATTTCATTTTGAAGATTTACAAAATCTAAATTCAACGCACGAGGTTGATTTCCTTTTACTTCTAATAGCACATTTGCCCAATTTCGTTGTGTATCCTTTGTAAAATAGCTTGCATACATCCCCCCTGTAAAATCAAAATATTTACTCGTTTTTGTTATTTCTAAACTATTGATAAAATTAAACAAACTGCTCCTATTTGCCCACCAACCTGCTTCTACAACTAATCCATTGTTGTCACTACTTAATGGATTAAAGATACTTCCATCATCTCTATATGAAAAAATAGGTTGAAGCGTCAATGTATCTGGATTAAATTGTTGAGCATAATTTTCTGCCGTCATAGGGTTGAAAATAGAGATGATACTATTATTTCCTTTTTCAATAAATGAAAATCTATTTCGATTATTTATTTGCCACCCCTCCCCTACATCATAAGAAAAATGAGATCCTATATAAGATAACTTTGTATGTACCCCATCATCCAAATCATAACGCCGACTTCCCTCTGGTGTAGGAAAATTAATTCGACTTAAATTAGCAGAAGTCATTGTACCATAGTTAGGATCAAAAAATGATAATCCTTCTGGTTCTATTGTATTCTTTAAAGGAATAGGCAAGTAAAATATATTTCTATCATTTAGATATTTTCCACTAATCCTGAGAAAACCTTTATTGAATAATCGAGTTATATTTCCTTTCAACTGCCCTCCCCTATTCGCTTTAAATCCAGGCGAACGAATTCCATCGTCTTCTCTATAAAATCCACCAATATTATATCTATACTTCAAACCACTTGCTCCCCCTACATTAAACTCTGTTCTTAACTGTCCAAAATCAGAAATCTGCAATTTTGCCAACCCTTCAAAGTGTTTCCCTCCTGTCTTGCTCACAAAATTGATTAATCCTCCAGGTGCATTACTGGCAAATACACCTGCTGACCCTCCTCGTATAGCTTCTATATTTTGAATGGTATTATCAATTCGGAAATAATTATCTGCGGCTACCCAATCTACATTTCCTGCATCATATATTGGTAATCCATCTTCTAATAAGGCGACATATTGATAACTTCCTTCTGCAGACATTCCTCTTGAAAATAGATTATTTGTAACCTCTCCTCCTGAACTTTCTACATAAAAACCGGGAATAGTTTGCAATATATCTGCAACAGAACGAGGAGCATTTTCGTCAATTTCATCTGCTGTGATATTAGTAGCTGCAATACTGGATTGAATACTTGATGCTGGGGTTTGTACACCTGTAACAATGACTGTATGCAACTCTAACAAGTCTTTTGCTAAAAAAAAGTTTAAGATTATAGTTTTACCGTCGCCCTCAATATTTACTGTTTTTCGTTGGGTTACGTACCCTATATGAGAAACCTCTACAGTGTAAGTATCATCTGTGAGTTTATCGATTTGATAAATACCTTCTTTTTTTGAGTATGTTCCTTTGTAGGCAGATGGAAAGATAGTAATATTTACGCCCTCTAAGTGCTCACCTGAGCGACTTCTTATTCGCCCTTTTATTCTACCTAATTGCTTTAAAGTCAACTTGTTAAGGTTATCATTCTTAGTCTTTTTAGGCACAACAACATAAACTTTTTTTGATATTTTATGACATTCTAAATCAAATGAATATAATTTTTTATTTAAAAGAATTTCTACCTCTACTTGAGCATTAAAAGAAGCATCAACGGATTTATTGTTCACCAAATCACTATTGTAAATAATCGAAATTTGATAAGCATCCTCTACTTTAAATAAAAAGTCTTTGAGTGGAATTATGGACTGTGCAGAGAGTAAGATGGGACAAAGACAAAAAGATATAATCAACAAAAAGATATAGCTTTGTTGTAGTATGAATTTAGCGAAACAATTAATATCTATCGAGTTCACCTTCATTCGATAGTAATTTGGTTAAAGGCTTAAATAATTTGACTATACCTTCTAAATTAGGAAAAAGACTATAGATATAAAACTTTTGAATGTGAAATTGTTGGGCAATTAATGACTTTGGTTGTCGATTTAACTAATTTTCTGCTCTAATTTTAATTGTATTTCTGTCTAATTGTATGATTTTGATATCAAACGCTTTCTGAATAGCATTTAATAGATCTGTAATATTTTCAGTAGGAATTTGCCCTGTTATTTTATTCGTTGAAAGTGATTTATCCTCTATTATTACTTCTAAGCCATAATTGTCTTCTAAAATTCGACTTAATTCAGATAAAGGCGTTTCGTCAAATGTCAAAATATTTTGCGTCCAACTTGAATATGTCCTAGAATTAACGGACGCTTGAATATAACCTTCCTTTGTTGATTCCAACCATTCATTGGGTTTTAATGTGATTTTCTTTTCTACTTTGGATTTATCTTGAGTTTTAATGTGAGTTCCTTCTAAAAAATTTACTTGAACACTTCCTGTATTCAATACAACTCTGTGTTTATTTTCTCTATTAATGACATTAAACGTTGTTCCCAATACATTTACATCAAATGCATCTCCTTTTACAATAAAAGGTCGCTCGGATGAATGTCGCACATCAAAAAAGGCTTCACCTTCCAATTTAACTTCACGTATTTTAGCAGCTTCAACCTCCTCTTTATAAGAAAGCGTTGAGTTTGAATTTAACATCACTTCAGAACCATCAGGTAACTTTACAGCTTCTTGTTCTCCATATCCTGTTGCTATTGTAATGACCTCATTTTGATTCCAAAACCATATTCCTGTCCCAATGAATAGACATAAGATTACCGCAGCAGCATATTTTAGGAACTGTAGTCTGCGAATAATAGGACTTGATTCTTGTTTAGAAATTTTTTGTTGCAATCGTTGCCATTCTTCTTCGATTACAGCACTTGGCAATTGTTTTGGTTTAAATTGTAATTGTTGAACCATATCAGTCGCTTCCATCATCATTGCCTTATGATGCGGATATGTTTTTAGCCAATTATTCCAATATACTTTATGAGTTTGTTGATTACTCAACACCCATTCTTGAAATTGGACATCAGCTACAAAATCTTCAACTGCTATGTCGTTATTATATTTCACAATTATTTATCTAAACAATGCTTTATTCTAAGTGTCACTTTTTCAAAAACTATACTCAAAATAAAGTATTACAACAGCACTAAAGAGTGTATTATTCGTTTTTTGTACTACACTTTTATTAAAAGTATCATAAATTCATACAAAAGTATCACAACCAAATTAACAACCACCATACAAAGGATTGACGCAATATTTTTAAAGCTTTGTGCATACTATTTCTTACACTTTGGTACTTCAAATTGGTAACAACAGCAATCTCTTTGTAGTCCATATTATTATAAAACCGGAGGTATATAATTTCTCGTTGCGTCCGATTTAATTTTGGCAAAATCTGTGCTAATCGTTTATGTTGCTCCGTTGTTTGCTCTTCTTCTATGAGAAAGTCTTCTATGGATAGTTCAAAACCTTGATTTAAATATTTTAATTCATTAGAAGCTTGAAGTATTCGTTTTTGAGTTTTCCCTACTTTTAATAATTTCCGACGAAGTGACTTTATCAAATACGCCTTAATATGCTGCACATCACCTAATTTCTCACGACGTATCCAAATCTCTGTAAATAACTCTTGTAAGTTATCTTTTACAATTTCTTCTGCCCCCACAAACTTAACACCATAGAAATAAACATCATTATAATACTTATGAAACATAGTGGAAAAAGCAGCTTCGTCTCCAGATTTGAAGGCTTTCCACAATAATTCATCGGTATGATATGGATTTGTTTGCAAGAGTAATTGTTAATTATTAGTTGTTAACTGTCAATTATTTGAATCAATACTTATTGAAGTTGTTTAAAAACTCTTTAACAAACGCTTAGCAACTCATTGACAGCCAA
>CAYLSF010000260.1:0-7942 GCA_964385675.1 uncultured Saprospiraceae bacterium | reverse complement strand
TTAAATTACATGAGTGCGGTATTCCTAAGAATATGGCGGCAGAGCTGTTCAAGCGATTTGTTATTCGTAAGTTGATTGAGCGAGGAAACGTTAAAACAGTGAAGTCAGCGAAAAAATTGGTTGATCGAAAAGATCCTGTGATTTGGGAAATCTTAGAGAATATCTTGAAAGGACACCCTATCATGTTAAACCGAGCGCCTACGCTTCACCGTTTATCCATTCAAGCTTTCCAGCCTACTTTAATTGAGGGTAAAGCGATTCAGTTACACCCGTTAGTGTGTGGTGCATTCAACGCCGATTTTGATGGTGACCAAATGGCGGTACACGTTCCTCTAAGTCATGCGGCTATTTTGGAAGCACAAGTCTTGATGCTTTCTGCTCACAATATGTTGAATCCTCAGAATGGTACACCAATTACGCTACCATCTCAGGATATGGTCTTGGGACTTTACTATATCACAAAAGGTAAACGTTCTACTAAGGACTTGAAAGTAAAAGGAGAAGGCAGACGTTTTTACTCTCCAGAAGAAGTAATGATTTCTTATAATGAAGGCAAGATTGAGCTACATACTTGGATAAAAGTAAGAGCAAATGTTAGAGATGAGGAAACTGGTGAGTTGAAAAATCAAATGATTGAAACTACCGTTGGACGTGTATTATTCAATGAGAAGGTGCCTAAGAGTGTTGGTTTCATCAATGAATTATTGACTAAGAAAGCGTTGAGAAAGGTAATTGGTTATATCCTCGATTTAACTGATCCTAGCATAACTGCAAAATTCTTGGATGACATTAAAGAGATGGGATTTGGTTGGGCATTCAAAGGTGGATTATCATTTAACTTGCCTGATTTGATTGAGCCTACTATCAAGCCTAATGTATTAGAAAAAGCTCAAGAAGAGGTAGATGAAGTAATCGATAACTATGAAATGGGATTGATTACAAACAATGAGCGATATAATGCTGTAATTGATAAATGGACACAAGCTGATAATAATATCACAACGCAATTGATGACTGAATTAGCTGAGCATAAGCATGGTTTTAATTCGGTTTATATGATGTTGCACAGTGGGGCTCGTGGTTCTAGACAGCAAATTAAGCAGTTGTGTGGTCTTCGTGGATTGATGGCAAAACCTCGTAAATCTGGTGATACAGGTGGTGCGATTATCGAAAACCCAATTCTTTCTAACTTCCGTTATGGATTATCGGTACTAGAGTACTTTATTTCTACTCACGGTGCGAGAAAAGGTTTGGCGGATACGGCATTGAAAACAGCAGATGCGGGTTATTTGACTCGTCGTTTGGTGGATGTTTCGCAAGATGTTGTGATTATTGAGGAGGATTGTGGTACACTAAGAGGAATTGCAATTTCTGCATTGAAAGAAAATGAGAAAATCATTCAGTCTTTAGCAGATAGAATTGAGGGACGATATACTCTAGAGGATGTACATGATCCTGTTACAGATAAAGTACTTGTAGAAGCAGATACTTATATTACTAGAGCAATTGCTAGAAAAATAGATGACGCAGGGGTAGAAGAAGTGGAAATTCGTTCTGTATTGACTTGTGAAACTAAGCGTGGTGTTTGTAAGCGTTGTTATGGTAAAAACTTAGCAACAGGTCGTCATTCAGAAAGTGGAGATGCAGTAGGTATTATTGCAGCACAGTCAATTGGTGAGCCAGGTACACAGTTGACCTTACGTACATTCCACGTGGGTGGTGTGGCTTCTACTACAGCTACGGAATCTCAAATGAAATCTAAGTTTAATGGTGTGCTTGAATTTGATAGCATGCGTACCACTGAACAGAACGATGATCAAGGAGGTTCAAAAACAATTGTATTAGCACGTTCTGCTGAGATTAGAGTATTGGATCCAAATAACAAACAAAAAATCTATACGACTTTCTATATTCCTTATGGAGCAACGTTGTTTGTGAAGGATGGACAGAAAATCAAGAAAGATGATTTGATATGTGAGTGGGATCCTTATAATGCTGTAATTTTGACGGAATTTGGTGGATTTGTTCAATTTGAGTCTATCGAAGAAGGTATTACCTACCGTGAAGAGATTGATGATCAAACGAACTATCGTGAAAAAGTAATCATTGAATCGAAGAATAAGCGTAAGATACCGACTATCAAAATCATCAATAAAGATGGTGAATTGATGAGGTCTTATAACTTGCCTGTAGGTTCTCACGTTTCTGTGGATGAAGGTGTAGCAGTGCAGTCAGGGGATCAATTGGTGAAAATACCTCGTCGTTTGAGTCAGATTTCGGATATTACGGGTGGTCTTCCAAGGGTAACCGAGTTATTTGAGGCTCGTAATCCATCTAATCCATCTGTTGTTACAGAAATTGATGGTGTAATTAGCTTTGGTAAGATTAAGCGTGGTAATCGTGAGGTGATTGTAACATCAAGAGACGAAAAACGTCGTAAGTACCTTGTTGGTTTATCTAAGCACATGTTAGTACAGGAAGGTGACTTCGTAAGAGCGGGTATGAAATTATCTGATGGTGCTACTGCTCCTAAAGATATTCTAAATATCAAAGGACCTTATGCGGTACAAGCATATTTGGTCAATGGTGTTCAGGAAGTATATCGTGCTCAGGGTATCGTGATTAACGATAAACATATTGAAGTTATCGTACGTCAGATGATGCGTAGAGTTCAAATTGTGGATCCAGGAGATACTGTATTTTTAGAAGGAGAAGCAGTTGAAAAATACGATTTCTTAGAGCAAAATGATTGGATTTACGATAAGAAGTTTGTAGATGACGAAGGGGATTCTAAAAACTTACACGTTGGTCAGATCGTTACATTACGTCAAATTAGAGAAGAAAACTCTCTATTGCGTCGTAAGGATAAAAAATTGGTTAAATACCGCGACGCAATTCCTGCTACTTCAAGTCCTATCCTTCAGGGTATCACTAAGGCATCATTAGGAACGAAGAGTTGGATTTCTGCAGCATCTTTCCAAGAGACTACTAAAGTATTGAGTACGGCAGCTATTGCGGCTAAACGAGATAAGTTATATGGCTTGAAAGAAAATGTAATTGTAGGAAAACCAATTCCAGCAGGTACAGGTAACCGTAAATACGATGAGTTAATCGTAGGAGATAAAGAAGATTTTGGATATACTGAACAACAACCACAGCGTTTAGCAGATTTCTAGACTAAATGTAGTGTGTTAGCATAGAATTTTAAAAGCGGACATTATCTTTGGATAGTGTTCGCTTTTTATATTTGAGGTGTTTGTATATTTCGATAAAATCTAGCCAAATATGTTGGAGCAAAGACTTGAAAAATGGTCTCGAATTTATAGTATTTTATTGTTGTTGAGTCTAATTGTATTTGTTTGGACTGACCAAATGCAATGGATAGGCTTTGCAACAATCACTTCATTTCTGCTTTTATTTGTATTGCATTACGATGATTGGAAAGCGAATAGTATATGGATTGGAGGCGTAGCAAATTGGGTGACTTTATTTAGGTTATTGTTATTGATAGTTTTAATTTGGGAATATCTTAACTTGAGTTTATCACAATTAGCAATGTTAGGTAGTGTCGTTATGATATTAGATGGATTAGATGGATTTCTAGCCCGTCGATTTAAGGTAGCATCTGCATTTGGAGCTTATTTTGATATGGAAACAGATGCTTTTTATGTGTTTTTATATGCTTGTTTGTTGTATCAATTGGAATTGTTAGGGTGGTGGATTTTAGGAATTGGTGCGTTAAGGTATGTTTATGTCGTTTTTGTATTGAGTTTTTTTAAACCTAAAGAGAAGGAGGAAAAAAGTTCGTTTAGAGGAAAGGCGATTGCTGTATTTTTAATGGTAAGTTTATTGATGCCTTTTATATTGTCAGAGTTATATTATTTACCAATTGTAATTAGTGCTTCAGTATTAGTAGTATATTCATTTGCTGCTGGTTTTTTAGAGACGATTAGAGGATAATTATGAATCAATTTCAACAGAAACAACCGATATTAATTTTTTGGCTTACCTTTTTATTATTAAATGGTCTGTTGTTTTTGCCTGCCTACTTGTTAAATTCTTCTATTTCAACTTTTCTGCCTCAAAGCACCTTACCTTATGGCAAAGGGGCAGGAGAATGGAGTGTATTGTTCCTACGAAATAATTATGACATTTTTCGATTGCATGTAGAGTGGTTTATTACTGTGGGAGGACTTTTAATAATATCCTTATTTTATAAACCTCATAGGTTTCAAAAACCTGTTAAATTTGGTGTATTTACAGTTTATTGGTTGTTGTTGTCTTATGCCATGTACTACGCTGGTTCTATAAAACTTTATGGCGACCATCCCTATTTTTTAAATGATTATGTATTAGCTAAAGAAGTACTCCCCGTTTTTTTTGGAGGAATGTCATCTGATGTAAATATGATGTATTGGTTGGGAGGACTAGCGTTTATTTTACTAATAGTATTGACTTATCAATTGATTAAGTTTTTGATTAATAGTCTTTTATATACAAAAGGATATTCTTGGCATATTGTATCGTTATCACTTCTATTGGTATTTATTGGTTTGGATGAAGTCCGAAAGCAGTATGAAAAAAATAGTTATCCTTACGCATTTAATGTGGTGCATTGGGCGATGCCTTTGATTAGTAAAAGTGCGAATTTGAAAGAAACAAAGGCGGTAGTAGATTATGGGATTATTGACGAATATAAAGCCTTTTCTGACACAACATTAGATAGCTTGCCTAATATCTATTTAATTTTTATTGAATCTTATGGGGCGACACTTTATACATCTCCTGAGTTAAAAACGCCTTACTTAGATTTATTGACTGAAATTGAAGATAGTTTAGCTAGGAATGAGTGGCAGGCAGTTTCCATTTTGAGCGAATCACCGATTGTAGGAGGACGTTCATGGCTATCTTTTACTTCTGTACTGACAGGGTTATCTATTGCGAATCACTTGCAGTATAAGGATTTACTAGACAATCATACAGAGTTTCCGCATCTAATGCGATATTTATCGAATCAAGGCTATCAGACCTATCGTTTAAATACAATGATTGATACTAAAATTACGGATAGTACCTTTATTACGGATTTGAATGCTTTTTATGATTTTGATTATTGGACGCAGTATAGAGATATTAATTATCAAGGGCATCAATATGAACCGATGTTTGGAGGATTACCCGATCAATATGCGATTAATTATTTGCAAGATTCTGTGTATAAAAATCAAGCTCATCCATTGTTCTTATTTTTTATAACAATGACCTCTCATGTGCCTTTTTATGAACCTCCTCCCTTAGTGGAGGATTGGACAACGTTAAATACAATTGATACTACATATAAGGTGTCTTATGATTTAGATGGCTCACCTCCAGATAGATATATTAAAAGTATGCGATATGAATTATCTATATTTACGAAGTTTTTAACAGAAGAAATTGAGGAGAATAGTATTGTCGTTTTATTAGGAGATCATCAGCCGCCCTGGATAGCAAATGAAGGATCAGAAGTACCTTTGCATATTATTTCTAAGCATAAAGCTTATTTAAAGCATTTGAACTCAATCGGATTTCAAAAAGGAATGGAGGTTAAAGATTTTGATAGAGTTATTCACCATAAGGATATTTATCAGATTTTGGTCAAAATGTTGAATACACAGTAGAGACGTTATCATATAACCTCTCTACTATTGATTCTTCCATTTAGTTAATTGCTTTTTGACTTTTTTAGAAAGATTAATACTATTGATTTCCCATATTCTAACCGTTTTATCTTCACTATAAGTCAAAATTTTCTCATTTCCATTATTATCAACAAAGTTACAGCCCCAAATCCAATCTGTATGCTCAAAAAGGATAAGTCGTTCATTTTTAATATTTTGAGCATCCCAAATTTTAGCAGTTCTATCTAAACTAGAGGAAACCAAAATATATCCAGATTGACTAAAATCAAGACCTGTAATTTTAGAGCGATGTTCTGTTTCTCCATTATTCATATTGATAGCCTCGGTATCATTGATAAAACTATTTAAATTCGTCACCCAAACCGTACCATATTTATTGCCAATGGCTAATTTTCCTGATTTTGAGTGTAAAGAGAGTGCGGTTACATGTTTAAGTTCTTTTTTTTGACGCTTAAAAATTTCTTTAAATTTTTTGCTTTTACCATCATAGTCTATTTGGAATTGATAAATTATATCTTTTGTTGCTACTAGTAAAAACTGTCCTAAATAACTCAATTTGAATGCAGTGATTGAATCTGCTAAGGTGATTTTATCTTCAATTTTTTTGGTCTTGGTGTTTAATAAATAAACTTGACGCTCAACTGAAAATACACAATGGTGAGCATGTTTCGGATCGTTAGGAAAGTCAATATGTTCGATTATACCTTCAACATTAGCACTAAGATTAATAGATTTTTTGGAAATATTTTTTCCATCGTACTGCCAAGCTAATAATTCTCCATCAGTAGTACCCCCTACGATTTTTTTGCCATTAGGTGTGAAATTTAAAGAGCGAAGTCTTCTTTTGATACTAGAAGGAGGAGATGTTGCTGCAATTTTTTTATTACTTATCCAATTCCATAAGAAAATTTTCCCACTTTCATCAGCAGAAGCAACGATAGGTTTTTCGGGATGATGGGCAACGATTCTAATGGCATCTTTATGTTCATTAAATAAGTTGGCTCGTTTATTTTCTTGTAGCTCACTTATGGCAACTAGCAATGCGGTATAATTATCAGCATTGGGTTCATTAGGAGCATACCGCATAAGGGTATCATGAGCTTCAAGTGCCATATTTACTCCCTCTTCTATTTTTCCACCTCGCATTAAACGTATTGCACGATTTGATTTGGAACGAGCTTGTGCGACTTCGTAGAGTTCTTTAGTCTCCTTTTCAGATTTTATTGCTCTATCCTTTTGAATATTGGCTTCCTCGGTAGCTTTTTCTGCTTTCTCTTGATTTTCTTTTGCTAACATTAAATTTTGTTCCGCTATGAGTTTTTGCTGTTCGGCTTGAGCTTTTGCACTATCTGCTGCGATACGTTGGCGTTCTGCTTTATTTTTTTGACGTTGTACCTCTTTAAGTGCAGACTCTATTTTTCTTTTAATAATAAGAACGGAGTCGCGTTGTGCTAAAGCGTCTAGTTTTGCTTTATCAGCTTCTTTTTGAAGCTCATTTGCTCTATCTCGTTGTTTATAGGCTTCATCTTTAGCAGATATTGCTGCTTTTTCGGATTTTACTGCGGCTACTCTCAATTTTTCAGTAGCACGAGTTGCGGCTTCTGCTGCTTGACGCTGTTCATTAGCGACACTATATTGCCATATAGAATATACGGTAGAAGCAGCTAAAAATAAGAAAATAGCTGCCCACATCAACCTCAATCTTTTACGACTAGCCTCTACTGCATTTTGACTTTTTTGTATGAACGCATTTTGCTCACTAGGTATATGAACTTGCTCTAAGAAAGGTTGAATATAATCCAAATCATCAGCAGACATTAACACATCTCTTTCCCTATAGCGATTGTAATTCTGCCGAATCAATTGCTCTATTTTAAGGATTAACTTATCCTCAGAAGATGCTTTGTCATACACCTTCTTCGCTAATATGTCGTGTGCTAATTCTACTTTCATGGTTTTATTTAGGGGTGTAAGGTATAATCCCGATGACTATCGGTATTACACCTTACATCTTACTCCCGATGACTATCGGTATTACACCTTAAAAGGAACGGCTAAAAACTGAGGTTTTTGTCCAGTCCAATATTCAGGTAAAATAGCAACTATTTTAAAATTAGTATTTTGATATAGTTGCTCAATTTTTTCTAAATCATTGTATAATAATAGTTTATAATCAATATTTTCTTTACCATTTTTTATAAATGAATTTACTTTATTTAAGTTAATCCGATTATTAATTAAACCATTTAATGTTAAAGGTA
>CAYLSF010000259.1:0-7949 GCA_964385675.1 uncultured Saprospiraceae bacterium | reverse complement strand
AACTTGTAGTTAACATAAATTAACATTTAGTCAATTTCATGAAAAATCATACACGGTACAAATAAAGATTATATATAGGAAAAATTAGCTAACCAATTAGAAAACTATCTAAAAATTAGTCTAAAAAAATGTTATATACTGAACACCAATAGTTTAAATGACTTCAATGTTTCATCATTAGATTTTAGTAGATTGCTCAAAAACCTCAATACACTCTAATAATCTCTCCGCTACCTTTTCCCAATACACTTCTCACATAAGCATTGACTGCTTTTTCCATTGAAATAGGATTGTGTCCAGGGAAATAATCTTTATACTTTTCATAAGCATCTTCTACTAAACCTAAAGACACCACATTTACTCGGATTTCTCGCTCTATTTCTAAATCAACTGCTTTGACAAAACTATGAATCGCTCCATTGACCATAGCGGCACTTGTAGTTTTTACAACGGGATCATCGGCTAGGATTCCTGTTGACAAGGTAATTGAACCTTTGGGATCTAAATATTTTCGTCCAATTCTCACTAGATTAACTTGCCCCATGAGCTTACTTCGTAAACCGATATAATAATCCTCTTCGGATAAATTATCAAAAGTATCCCATTTGGCTTCACCTGCAATACAAAGAATCGCATCTAATTGTCCGATATTTTCTAGTGCATTACGAATAGAATCACTATCGCTAATATCAATTTGAATATCTCCCTTTGTTCGTCCTCCGATGATGACTTCGTGTTTTTCTTTAAAATAGACTGATACTTTTTTGCCAATTGTACCGTGTCCTCCTATGATTAATATCTTCATGGTTACCTTTTTGATTTTAAGTTAACTAATCTAGGGACTTTTTATGTAAAAAAATAAATAGTTGTGAAATATCAATACTTGAATATTTTCATACGTTAATATTTCAAAGCATCAACACTTTTTTTTAACCAAAAATCTATATCATGAATCTTAGAGTATTAACTTTTTTTGTAATTATCGCTACAAATGTCTTTGGGCAAACAGAACATGAGTACAATGAACGAGGTCTCAAAAAAAGTAACTTAGGGCAATATAAAGCAGCTATTGATGATTTTAATCAAGCACTTCTAATTGACCCAAATTATAAAGATGTTTATTATAACCGAGGATGGGCACAACAGAAACTAGGGAGATTTCGAGAAGCTATGCAAGACTACAATAAAGTAATAGAAATAGACCCAAATTACAAAGAGGCCTATTATAATAGAGGACAACTAAAGGAACAAAGGAATCGATATCAAGCCGCTATCGAAGATTTTAACCAAGCACTTCAAATTGACCCAAATTATAAAGATGTTTATTATAGCCGTGGAAAATTAAGAACTTATGCATTTGGACAATATCAAGCTGCGCTTCAAGATTTCAACAGAGCACTTCAAATTGACCCAAATTATAAAGAGGTCTATTCCTATTTAGGTATTCTACACACATTTCATTTAGGTAAATATCAAACGGCTATCCAACACTATAGTAAAGTACTTCAATATGACTCAAACGACAAGAACACTTACTATGAACGGGGATATGCAAAATCTCTAGCAAAACAATATCAAGCTGCTATTCAAGACTTTGATAAAGCTATTTTAATTGACGCTATGTTTATAAAAGCTTATAACGAACGAGGTTATGTAAAATCTCTGGCGGGGCAATATCAAGCAGCCATTCAAGACTTTGATAGAGTACTTGAAATTGATTCTATGTATATATTGGCTTACATCAAACGAGGATATGTAAAATATCAATTAAAACAATATCAAGCTGCTATTCAAGACTTCGATAAAGCTATTTCTATTACTCCTTTTAGTGAGACTTATTATTATCGAGCATTTGCAAAAGAAGAATTAGGGCAATACAAAGCGGCTATTCAAGATTATGACCAAGCTTTAAAAATTTATCCTGATTTCAAAGAAGCAAAAGAATATCGAAAGAAGGCTCTAAAGAAATTACGAATGCAAAAAAAACGATAATCTTATTTTGATTTTCCTTACATACATTGTGCAATCTTAACAAAGTTGCACAATGTAAATGGATTTTTCCAGATCTTCTTTTTTCTAAATTCTAAAATAGGTGTTTTAAACAAACCTTCTTTGGGACTGTTTCGATATAATTCAAAAGTAAATATTCAAAACATGCTTCCATTTCTAAATGAATGAAAATACAATCAACATAGTCTGGCTTAAAAGAGATTTACGCATACACGATCATGCTCCTTTTGCATCTGTGGAAGCATTGAGTGAGGCATATCGAATTATCTATATTTTTGAGTCTTCTTTGTTGACTTATCCAGATACGAGTCTCCGGCATTTACAGTTTATTTATCATTCTATTGTGGAAATGAATCGGCTTTTAAAACCTTACAGTAGGGAGGTCGAACTATTCTATGGAGAAGCGATAGAGGTTTTCACTTATCTAATTAAAAATGAATCACTAAAAACGATTCTTTCGCATCAAGAGAGCGGGATTCAACTCACATGGAATCGAGATAAGCAAGTCAAAAAATTATTTCAACAGCATGAAATTCGATGGATAGAATATCAACGAGATGGTATCAAACGAGGGCGAGAAAATAGGAACAAATGGGATAAAGAATGGTTTGAGGTAATGACACAACCAATTATTCAAAATAAATATTCCATGAATCAACTATCCCCTTTAAATCATCCTTTTTCGCTTCCTAAGGATTTTAAAGATAAACTAGAAACCTACCCTAAAACCTATCAACCTGCAGGCGAGCGATTTGCATGGCGATATTTGCGTTCTTTTATCGAAAATCGAGGATTACAATACCATAAATTTTTATCTAAACCAACTGAAAGTAGAACCTCCTGTGCTAGAATTTCTCCCTACTTATCTTGGGGAAATTTGAGTATTCGTCAAGTCTATCAATTTGTATCCAATCACCCGAATGCTAAACCCTTTCAGTTTGCTATCAAAACCTTTAAGTCTCGGCTAATTTGGCATTGTCATTTTATACAAAAGTTTGAAATGGAATGTCGGTATGAAACGGAATGTATTAACAAAGGCTATGAGTCCATGACTTATACGGATAATGAGGACTTTATTCAAGCATGGAAAACGGGACAAACAGGCTTTCCTTTAGTAGATGCGTGTATGCGATGTTTACAAGCTACAGGTTGGGTTAATTTTCGGATGCGTGCGATGTTGGTTTCATTTTTTTGCCATCATCTAGATCAAGATTGGCGAAAAGGACATTATCATTTAGCTCGATTATTTTTGGATTATGAGCCAGGCATTCATTACCCACAATGGCAAATGCAGGCAGGCACAACAGGAATTAATACCGTCAGAATTTATAACCCGTTAAAGCAATCACAAGAACACGATCCGAAAGGTATTTTTATTAAAAAATGGATACCCGAACTTCAAAAAGTTCCTACAGAATTTATTCATGAACCTTGGACAATGCCACCTATGCTGCAACAAATGGACGGCGTTGAAATAGGTAAAGATTATCCTAAACCGATTATTGATCTAAAAGCAGCCTACCAAAAAGGACGGGATAAGATTTGGGGTTATCGCAAACGTCCAGAGGTGATTGCTGAAAAACAACGAATTTTAAATCAACATGTGGGTCGTAATCGGTCTAAGCGGCGGCGGCGTTGAGCTTTACTTTTCCGCTTTCACGATTTTAGATGGATTCAATTTAAATTCTTCTTCTGATATTTCTTTTTCGATAATTTGGGTGGCTTCCATGACCGTTTTAAAAAGTGGATACACAATATTTTCATTCCGCACGCTAATGCTTCCACTTAAATTTACAAATTGATTCCAGAAATTAACTTTATGCGTTACGTACAGTTTTTTATCTAATCGGTATTTTGGATTAAAATAATGTACTTCATGCACACTAGAAACAATTCCATAATTCTCATCAGGAATAAATTTCATTGAAATAGATTCACAAGAATCTCCCAGAATTTCCTTTTTATCAGTCTTATTCAGTTTTATTTCCAATAGTTTATCCTTATTTTCCTCCAATGAAATTTTTGTAATGGTATCACTATTTTCGTATTCGATATAACCAATTGCTTCTTCTAATAAATAGATAACTTTGGTTTTCCCCTTTTTACCAGAAGTGTTGATATACGTTATGTATTTATTTCGCTTGACTTTTCCAATCATTTTTGTTCCTGCCTCTGGATCTAGTATTTCCTTTGGAATCATTTTATTCAAGGACAGATTTGATATATCAAAATGAACTTCTCCTTCAAAATAGGTACTATCATTCACTTGTGCATCTAAAGATGCAGACAGAACAAGTAGAAATGCGATGATAAAAGATATTTTTTTGGTCATTTTTAATTTTTTATAGAGATTAATTTTCCACCCTAAGCACATTCCCAATTTTCCGATTCCCCAAATCATCCGTAGCTTGTCCATTTTTCCAACATAGTACGCCATTAATAAACACATAAGGCACGGTAGCATCATTGCGACGAACAATCCGCAGATACTCAGGTAAACCAGGCATTGGAGCTTCTTTTAAATCATAAATTTCATCCGACAAATGCTCAGGATTGATAATGGTAATATCAGCTTGTTTTCCTTCTTCTATACTACCAATATTGGGCATTAAATACCAATCGGCGAGTTCTTTCGTCATTTTATAAACCGCCTTACCGACACTCATCGTCTTTTCGCCATTTTGTTGACGATCATTCACCAATTTCAATAAAGCAGGACCAAAATTATAAATCGAAATATTTTTAAGATGAGCCCCTGCGTCACTAAAACCAATATGCACATCGGGATGTTGGACAATCCAACTTAATTCATCGGGTCTATCATTGGCAGCTACTGCACTCCATTTTAAATCACTTCCATGCTTTTGAATGACATCCAAGAAGTATTCTACCTCATCTTGCCCAGCCTTTTCTGCCAATTCTGCAAAAGATTTACCTTCTTGCGATTTATCAGGCGAAGATAGAATCGTCATTTCCTCCATTTTACGATGAAATGCACGAGGTTTAAAACGGTTATTCCATTGTTTTAGAAATTTCTTACGATAGGAAGGCGTTTTTAATAAATCCCTACGCTCCACCACTTCTTCTAAATGCAAATAAGACGTACCTGATTCAAATTCTTCAAAAATAGGGGATTCAAACCCAGGCGTTACAATTTGAAAAGGAACAGGAATCGCTTGAAACTTTACTGCACCATTGAGAAAATTATTGACCAATCGACTACCAATAGTCAAAATTCGGTGAATCCCTCGTACCGCTTTACTATCTGCTAAGGCTAGCATCGAAGTTTTTAACCCTTTGCTAAAAATCCCTTTACTCTCCCACATAAAGCTAAAAAGCGTCAATGGGTTGGCAATATTAGGAACAGTTTGTAAAACCCGATTTCGTTTACGAAGGGTTTTAAATAAGTGACGGTATTCTTTCCAATTGGCAAAAACAGACGGCGTAGGACGAGAACGAAACTCTTGACCATCCATCTTATCAAATTCTAATAAATTGATAGACAATCCCATGTAACCACAATCTAGGGCATCATTTAGAATTTGATCCATTTGATTTAATTCTTCTCTCGTAGGTACATTTCCTGTAGAAAGACTCCTCCCTAAACCCATGACATACGCTCGAATCGTAGAATGTCCTAAAAACATCGCTACATTTGGCCCTAGATTCAGCGTATCTAAATGCTCTAAATATTCCTTTGGTGAATCCCAATTTTTAGTTGAGCGAATAATACTTTTAATATGCTCACTTGGTAAACCTTCGACTCTCGTAAACATATCACACAATTCGTCAGGTTCGCCCATAATCATACTTAAACCACAACTCCCCATAACAATAGTCGTCACTCCATGCCGAACAGATTCCTCTAGCCCTGGTGCAATTTCTACCTCTGCATCATAGTGGGTATGAATATCAATAAACCCTGGCATGACCCACTGCCCCTTTGCTTCTATTCTTTCAATATCGTCAGGATAGTCATCTAGTGAAGGATTGATTTTTTCAATTTTACCCGCTTTGACTAAAATATCTCCTTGATAGCCTTCCCCTCCTAATCCGTCATAAATAGTTCCATTTTGAATAAGATATGTTTTCATAGTTTTCTATTATCAGTTATCAGTTACGAGTTGTCATAACTCGCAACCCGTAACTCACAACTCATTCACGCCCAAATTACTTTAGCCTTTGCTTCATGCCAACCCAAGTAAGTTTGACCATATTTATCATCTATATTGCCTCGTTTAACTTTTAAGGTAGGTGTCAATAAATCATTATCTACTGACCAAGCTTCTTCTTGAATAACAACAGTTGAAATTTTTTCAAAATTAGCTCGTGTGCTATTGACTTCTTGAATGCTATTTAAAATGGATTGTTCAACGTCCGCCTTATTTGCAACTAATCCAATTTCAGATAAATTAACCAAAGCGATTGGCTGCGGAATTCCTAAACCTGCCACACAGACTTGCTCAATAAAGTCATTTTTCATTAGGACCTCTTCCATCGGATTTGGGGTAACATAACTCCCTTTTGACGTTTTAAAGGCATCTTTAACCCGACCGATCACTCGTACATAACCATTTTTATCCATTGTTCCTCTATCTCCACTGTGCATCCAACCATCAATTAAGACCTCTGCCGTTTTTTCGGGATTTTTATAATAACCCGTCATCATATACGGTGATTTCATCAAAATTTCACCCGTGTCAGGATGAATTTTAACCTCACCAAATGGAATTGCCTTTCCAACAGAATCTTGCGGTGCATTTGGATCTGGGCCATTCGTCATAGAACCACAAACTTCTGTCATCCCGTAGGCTTCCACCAAATGAATATCTAATTTTTTATAAAATTCCTTAATAAATGCAGGTGTAATTGCTGCCCCTGTGGCCGCTACTTTTACATCTCGCATCCCTAATGCTGTTCTTAATTTCTTTTTAATCACGCCCGATACAATTGGAATTTTCAAAAGAGTATTTAATCGCTTTTGTGGCATCTTAGCGAGTACGCCTAAATAGAATTTTGTCCAAATACGAGGGACGGCAAAGAAAAGTGTCGGTTGGGTTTCTTGTAAATTTTTAGCAAAGGTCTCTAAACTCTCCGCAAAAGAAATCACCCCTCCTGTCCATATTACAGGTAATTCCATTCCAATTCGTTCTCCTACATGGTTGAGTGGCAAATAGGATAAACAACGAATTTCTTCAAATTTGGTCAAGCCTATCCAATTCGTCTTTTCCTCATTAACCATGATTAAGCCAGGCGTTTTATGAATGTGCATCACTCCTTTAGGTGTTCCTGTTGTACCTGACGTGAATTTAATCGTCCATAAGTCTTCTAAATTCGGTACAAAATTATCCAAAGCAGGTTCGTTATTGGCAGTTAAGTCATTCCAATCTTCGCCTGCAGTAACTTCCGCATTTCCTTGATAATGTGGAAATTTAATGGCTACTAAATCATCCGTTATCACCTCAGATTTATCGCCCCAACTATCTAGTTTTCCTAAGAAAATAGCTTTCAAATCTGCTAGTTCAATGACCTGTCCCAATTGCTGTTTGGGTAAGCTGGCATAAAATGGAACAGAGACATAACCGCCCATCATAATCGCTAAATCTGCCAGTATCCAGTGATAACAATTTTTGGAATAAATACCGATATGATCCCCTGGTTGTAATCCTTGATTTCGGAGGGCAGTGGTCATTTTTCGAGCTTCTTGCCCTGCTTCTGCATAGGTTAAGGTATGCCATTTATTACCTTTTGGCTGACGCAGAAAAATTTTATTAGGGATGGTCTTTTCCCAATGGTAAAACTTTTCAATAATTGTTGGAATTTTTTGACTGGACTTCATTATTACTAGGAGTTAATCTCGATAGCTATCGAGAGGAATTATGGATAATTTATAACTAACACTATGCAATTTATTGAATTGGGTGCACAATCAGAAAATT
>CAYLSF010000258.1:0-7974 GCA_964385675.1 uncultured Saprospiraceae bacterium | reverse complement strand
AAACTGGCCAGTGTTTCCACTTTTTTATTGGGTGTTCCATTTTCTATTACAAGTTGGGGGCAGCCCGCTTCTGCATTTTCTAAAAATTTAAGTGCAGCAGATAACAAAATACAGCCTAATGTCAACAAAATGGAGTCAACTGCTGAACAGGTTATGCTTACACCAGCACCAACCCCAACACCAACACCAGCACCAACCCCAATACCAGAACCACCAGGACCACCTGTGCCTGTTGAATTAGTTGAGTTCAATGGAAAAATAAAAAATGGTGTAGTTCAACTCAATTGGATAACTGCTTCTGAGTTAAATAATAAGGGATTTGAAGTTCAAAAAAGTGAGAACGGAAGAGACTTTATGGTCTTAGGTTGGGTGGATGGAAATGGAACTACGGCAGAACCTAAACGCTATGAATATAGCGATAGTGCCATAAAAGCTAATGTAACGTATTACTACCGGTTGAAACAAATAGATTTTGATGGTGCATTTGAATATTCTAAGACCATAGCACTTTCTAGCAATAATTATAAAGAATTCGAAGTTAAGCCAATTTATCCTAATCCTGTAACAGGAGGTATGGCTAATGTCGAAGTCGAAGTAGCGTCTGCTCAAAATGCTCAAATATTGATTCTTGACGCAACAGGTAAAGAACTATTTAGAACTAAGGCAACGCTCAAGGCAGGCAGTAATTTATTAAAACTAGATTTGGCAGATGCACCAAATGGAGTTTACTTTGCAAGAATTGAGTTGAGTACAGGAAAATCAGAAAACAAACGTTTTATCGTTTCAAAATAGATGATTTAGCTTTAAGTTAAAATAGATCTTAAACCTTCGGTATTTTAAAAAATATCGAAGGTTTAAATTTTATGTTCTTTGAAAAATTCCGTGGTGAATGTAAAAGGATATTTGAAAACGACCGTAGGAAGTGTCAAATTTACTTTTACGTTCACTCAAAACACGGAACTTTTCAAAGAACCAAATTTTATAGTGTTTTGAGTCTTTAAAAGGATGAACATCAAAGAATTTATTTTTAACACCAGTGGAGTCGAAATTTATCAGGTTGATAATTTTCTGACCCCTATTGAATGTGAATATCTCTGTCAATATATAGATGAGCATAGTAAACGTTCCGCAGTAGCAGGCGATGGTCAAACGTTAAGTACCTACTCTACGTCACGGACAAGTCATACCGTATCCTTTTTAGATAATAACCCTACAATTAATGCCATTAATAAAAAAATGGCAGATGAAGTCGGCAGTCCAATTAATTATGCCGAACCCTTACAAGGTCATGTCTATCAAGAAGGGCAGGAATTTAAGGATCATAATGACTTTTTTACAGGGGACGGGTATATTAATCACTGCTTGTCAAGTGGTCAGCGTACATGGACGCTAATGGTGTATTTGAATGATGTAGAGGCAGGAGGGCATACAGAATTTCCAGAAATTGGTCGCTCATTTGCCCCTAAAAGGGGAACGGCAGTTATATGGAAAAATTCAGATGGTAAAGGAACGGAAAATCACGCTACCCTTCATTGTGGACTGCCTGTATTGAAAGGGAAAAAATATATCGTTACAAAATGGTTTAGAGAGTTTCCTTTTATATTTGGAGCAGATGCAAAATTAGCCAAAGCCTATCATCAAAAACAAGGACAAGTTACTCCCGTCACTCCAAAAAAAACGGTAAGTTCCTCTACGCCTTTTTTATTGGATAAGTTGGGAAATAAGGTAGATATTCAATACAAATCAGGAGTACCCCATGCTCACTATAAATCTAATAACGATATTCCTGCTTTCACCAGCGAGGGATTTGCTAAAATACCCATTCCTAAATCATTATACCATCAAATTTTAATCTTTTATTATAGGAAGTTAGAAGATTCAAAACCTGAATTTGATCCCAACGGAAATAGTGATCTAAAGAATTATATTTCTAGTCAAGAGGTTTCGTTTCCTACAGAAGTGATTCCACTTACGAAAGAAATGATAGCCTTAATTTTTGATGGTTTAGAAAATACACTAACGGATTGGATAGGTAAGTCTTTATTAAGAACGTATTGTTATGGAATAAGACGTTATAAGCGAGGGGCAGAACTCAAAAAGCATATTGATGGATTTCAAACTAGAATTATTAGCGCGATTCTTAATATTGACCAAAAAGTAGAAGAACCTTGGGCATTGCAAATTGACGATCATCAAGGAAAAGAACATGAAGTATTTTTGCAACCTGGTGAAATGATTTTATATGAAAGTGCTGTACTGAGTCACGGAAGAGTAAAACCGTTTAAAGGGGAGTACTACACTAACCTATTTGTACATTATATTCCTATAGAAGGATAATTCAATTTATACATTATCAACTATTTACGGTACATAAAAGACTACAAACCAAATTCTGCGATGGCAGATGAATATCCAGAAATCACCTTACAAGTTCTGGAACGATTTCCTCATGCACTAGATGAATTAGGTCTATATAGTAGCGAAATCATAGAAGAGACCTCTATTTATAGTTTTAGTTTTGAGCAACATATTTCTAAAAGACTCAAGCAATCTTTTGATAGTTATGGTTCGGATAAAGGACACCATGAGTACCATCTGATTTATGGTCAAATTTTATCTCAACTAGGCTCAACTAGCTCCTTAAATATACTAGAGATTGGTTTAGGAACAAATAATCCAAATCTAATCTCTAATATGTCTATACATGGTAAACCTGGAGCAAGTCTTAGAGCTTTTAGAGATACCATTTCTAATGCCTATGTTTTTGGAGCAGACATAGATAAAGACATTCTATTCACCGAACCTTATATACAAACGGCTTGGGTCGATCAGTTAAAACCAGAAAGTTTTAGGACAATGAACCAAGAATTTGGTAACCCTACTTATGATTTAATCATTGATGATGGCTTACATGCCATTTCTGCTAATTTGAATACCCTTTTATTTGGTTTAACTGTACTCAACAAAGGAGGTTGGATAGTTATAGAAGACATACCTATATATGCCCGAGTTTTTTGGAATACGGTTAATCGTTTATTACCTTCCGCTAAATTTGATAAATATATGATTAAGTGTAAAGGGCCTCATGTATTTGCACTCTGCAAGAAATAAAGTTCAAGTATCAAGTTAGGTACGTTACAAAAATAATTCAGTATAAAAAATCTAAAGTTTAACGCTAAAATTCGATAGTTCGGTTCTTATTTCCTAGTATAATATTTAGAATACGCTATATTTGGATTTCATTATTAAAGCATTAAAACGCTAACTATGAAACAATTATGGAGTATTTGTCTTTGTTTATTTTTGGTTAATTTATCAATAGCACAAGAACAATTTTCACAGACTATTCGAGGAACCGTTATTGATAAAGAATCTCAAATTCCCTTAATCGGAGCAAATGTAATATTAGTGGGAAGTGAACCCTTGATTGGGGTGAATACAGATATTGATGGTATATTTAAAATAGAAAATGTATCTGTAGGACGCCAAAGTTTACAGATCACATACTTAGGTTACGAAAATACAGTCATTCCAAATATAGAAGTCATCTCTGGTAAGGAGACGGTCTTAATGATAGCACTGACAGAAGATGCTTTTCAAAGCGAAGAAGTAGTAGTAACGGCATCAAAGCAAGATAAGGATAGGGCTATCAACGAAATGGCCGTCGTGAGTGCAAGACAATTTTCGGTAGAAGAAACTAGACGATATGCTGGAGCTAGAGATGATGTATCTAGAATGGCGGCTAATTTTGCGGGGGTGTCGGGTGCAAATGATAGCCGAAATGATATTATCATTCGAGGAAATTCCCCTTTGGGGTTATTATGGCGATTGGAAGGGATAGATATTCCGAATCCGAATCATTTTGGTGGATTTGGTACTACAGGAGGACCTGTAAGTATCTTGAATAATAATTTACTCTCCAACTCTGATTTCTTCACGGGAGCATTTCCATCAGAATATGGTAATGCCCTGTCAGGTGTATTTGATTTGAGATTACGGAACGGAAATAATGAGCAGTATGAATTTATGGGGCAGGTTGGGTTCAATGGTTTTGAATTTGGGGCAGAAGGTCCAATTAATAAAGAAAAAGGCTCATCATTTTTAGCAAATTATAGATATTCTACCTTGGGAGCATTTGATGCTTTAGGCATCAATTTTGGTTTTGTGGGTATTCCTTTTTATCAGGATGGTACATTTAAAATCAACTTACCGAATAAGAAATGGGGGAATATTTCAATTTTCGGCATTGGAGGAAAGAGTAATATTGAAATGTTGGATAGCGAAAGAGGGGAGGGGGAAGCTAATATTAACGGAAGTGGACGAGATTTGAGAAATGGTACTCGTATGGGAACGATTGGTTTGAATCATAAGTATTTGATTAATAATCAGTCCTATACTAATTTTTCAATTGCAGCTAGTACACAACGAGAAAACACGGAGATTGATCAATTAGATGATAACGGTGAAAATCCCGAAAGGAGTTATCAGTCTGATTTTAATAGAAATACCATAACTGCAAGATTTTTATATAATAATAAGACCTCCGCCCGTCATACCTTTAGAGCAGGAATTACAGGTAATTATTACTATGCGAATTTTATAGATAGTGCTAGATTGGATGAAGGTCGATTTGTTCGTATTCGGGACTTTGATGGTAACTCTAATCTGCTACAATTATTTGCTCAATCCAAGTATAAGTTGGCAGAAGAGTGGACGATGGTCGGTGGTCTGTATGCTCAGTATTTCTTCTTGAATGAAAGTCGTTCTATTGAGCCTAGGTTAGCTTTTCAATACACACCGTCAGCATTAGATAAAGTAAGTTTTGCGTATGGTCGTCATGCTCAATTACAACCGTTTTTGATTTATTTTGACCAAACGGAAACGGATATTAACGTATATGAGCGTACCAATGAAAACCTTGATTTTACGTATAGTAATCAATTTGTATTAGGATACGATAGAATATTGGGGGATGATTTCAGATTAAAAGCAGAAGCTTATTATCAACACTTGACAAATGTTCCTGTACAACAATCAAGCAATAGTTTTTCTCTACTCAACTTTGGAGCTGATTTTGGTGGCGTAAGTGCGGATAGTTTGGTGAATGAAGGATTTGGACGTAATTATGGTGTTGAATTGACGGTAGAAAAATTCTTTAGTAAGAATTATTATGGATTATTAACGGCATCTATTTTTGATTCAGAATATCAAGGTAGTGATGGAGTCTGGCGAAATACAGCTTTTAATACGGGATATGTGGTCAATGTCTTATTTGGAATGGAATTTAATATCGGGAAAAATAATACATTATCCTTTGACCTTAAAGCTACAGTAGCTGGAGGACGTCGTTATACGCCGATTGATTTGACGGCTTCTCAGCTTGAAGGCGAAGAGGTTTTAATTGATAACGAGGCCTTTTCTTTACAGTTTCAAACCTATTTCAAACCAGATTTTAAAATAAGCTTTAGAAACAATAATAAAAATTACTCTCAAATATGGAGTATTCAATTAGAGAATTTTATCAATCGTAAAAATGTATTTCTTCAATATTATGATGAAGGCGAAAATGAAATTATTACAGAATATCAGTTGGGCTTATTTCCATTGATGCAATACCGAATTGAGTTTTAAATCATAATTTTTGAGTAGATTCATATTATCAAAAATGGCTTTTCTACCTTATAGAAAAGCCGTTTTTTATCTAAAAAATCATTGATTTTATCGAAATCTCATTAGGATTGAACGCATACTAGCAAGATATTTGTTTAAACTACACTAAAGTGCCATAATAGTCGTTTATGGCAAGAAATGAATAAAACTTTTTTACAATTACGGACTTACAATTCCTAAACAAAAATGATTAATGAGTTAACAACATTCATTCTTACATTTTTTAGCATTTACAAAAACAACATACTATGAAAACTTTCTCAAAATCCATCTTTCTATTATTAGGCTTCCTATTTGTATCAAGTACAACTTTTGGACAAGGTTATTTTACTATATCTGGTAAAATAATAGATGCGAAGAGTAATGAAGCCTTATTAGCTGCTACTGTATCTATTAAAGGTGAATCTTCTGGGACGACAGCAGATTTTGATGGAAACTTTAAATTTAGAGTATTTGAAAAATATATTAATGATACCTTGATGATTTCGAGTTTGGGGTACAAAAACCACTTAATTCCAGTAAAAACAATCAAAGAGCTTAGAAATGAGCCGTTTGTATTTTCCTTATCCTCTACTTCATTTGAATTACTTACTGCTGAAATAGGCGGTTCAATTATTTTAAAAAACGTCTTTTTTGAGTTTGATCAATATAACTTATTGGAAACGTCTTTTCCTGAATTAGAGAAACTTAGAAAATTCATGATAAAGAATCCTAAAATATCAGTGGAAATAGCTGGACATACTGATAATGAAGGGGATGATGATTATAATTTAGCCTTGAGTGAAGCTCGTGCAAGTGCTATCGTAGCGTATTTGAATCACCATGGTATTGATCAAAAAAGATTAGTTGCAAGAGGATATGGTGAAACAAAGCCAATTGTTCCAAATGATACAGAAGAAAATCAAGCTAAAAACCGTAGAGTAGAATTTTCAGTTATCAAAAAAGAAAAATTGACACCAAAATCAATAGAATCTATCGAAGCTAATGAGAAGAGGGTAGTAGAGCATAAATTGGAAACTCCTAAAAAAGAGATTCCTAAATTAAATATTCCAACATCTACTGAACCTAAAGTGCCTGTAAAAGAAGAAGTAGTTTCTACCATACCATCGATTCAATTGGATAAATCGCCAAAAAAAGATAATACGGAAAAGGGCGTAGAAAAAGAGGCAGAGGCTTTTGAAATGATTATGCCTTTTAATGATGATGGAGCATAAATGTAATTATTATAAAATTACAGAAGAGCTATTGCCGAAAAGGGGGAATAGCTCTTTTATTTTTGGGTGAGAAACTTAATAACAAATTCTTATTTTAAACCTTGAAGATTTGACCGTAGTGAAAACACCAATCCTCTAAAGGGTTGCAGAAAAGTGATAACCCTCGTATATTTGTATAAAAAAAACTATGTCAGCATTAGAAATACAATCAACAAAATTATCTATCATAGAACTGTTGTTGAAATCTAAAAACGAAAATCTAATCACTCAGATTCGAGAGGCTCTTGAATTAGATGCGAGTGATAAAGACTTTTATTATGATTTAACGGAAACGGATAAAAAGCGGATAGAAGAGTCAAAGCAGCAAATAGCGGAAGGAAAGATACATTCTCATGAATCTGTAATGATGGAATTTGGAAAAAAATATAGGAAATGACACTCATCTGGACAGATAACGCCAAAGAAGATTATGCAGAATTATTACTGTATGTAGAAGCACAATATGGATTAAATGCAGCTATCAAACTATTTGATAAAGTAGAAAAGACAATAACTACTATCGCTGCTTTCCCAAAAATTTTTCCTTTTTCAGCAGCCTTGAATGGTCGTAAAGCAGTTGTAACTAAACAAACAACTATCATTTATCTTATTGCAGATAAGAAGATATTTATTGTAAGATTGGCAGATAGTCGAATGGTGTAAATGTAAATATCGTAAAATTTAAACGGTCACGATTTTTAAAACCGTGACCGTTTGACCATAGTGAAAATACTAATTTTTAAATCTCAAAGAAGCCAATATCTGTTCTTAAAAGAGGGTAGTTATAAATTCAAAATTATATGGGGTATTTAAGATTTAATACTACCAATTAGTTTTATGACCTCATTAACTTTTTCAAGAGCAGGGTTAGTAGCAGCATTTGATGCAATATTAATAACCATTGTTTTTAAAACTTCTAGCGATTGCTTTACAATATGTCTTTTAGGTTTGTCTTTCTTTGACTGTACTTCAATTCTTGTTAGTTCCCCCTCAATTTCATCAATATCTTCAACGTCTATACCTCTTGAAAGAATATCTGTAGCAACAAGGG
>CAYLSF010000257.1:0-7988 GCA_964385675.1 uncultured Saprospiraceae bacterium | reverse complement strand
CACCCGCTAATCCATTGACGAAGTCACCAGTAGCTCCATTAGACCAACTGTAAGTATAAGGTGCCATACCCGCAGAAGCAGCTACAGTAGCTGTACCTGTGTTTGTACCTTGTCCGATTTCAGGATTAGTAGTCGTAGATAATCCTAAATTCATAGGACAAGCTACACCAATAGTAACCCCAATAGAGTCTGTACAACCATTCGCATCGGTTACTAATACGCCATAATCACCAGGCGTTAAGCCCATAATCATTGTAGTAGAATCACCATTCGTCCATAAATAAGAGTATGGCATCATACCCCCTGTCGCACTAATAGAAGCAGTACCATCGGCAGCCCCCATAACGCTTACATCAGTAGATGTGATAGTTAATCCTAAATCAGATGGACAAGAAAATCCAGCAGTGATAGAAAGATTATCGACGCCTAATCCTTCTCTGGCTTGTGTACCATCACTTTCTAAAACAAAACGAACACGAGCATCACTTGCTCCAGCTAGTCCAATTAAGTTATGCGTAACAGTTACCCAACCTTGAGAACCAGCAGCACCATCACCATTCCAGCAGTCACCAATACCACCATTAGCATTATTGTTATTGTACCAGTTAGGAGCGACTCCGCCTAATTTAGTCCAAGTCATACCACCATCAGTACTGGTTTCAAAATAACCACCATCCCAATCAGTTTCTATGTCATACCAAACCTCTGCTGTAATAACAGGATCAGTCGTTTCATTAGAAAAGTCTAAACAGGGAGAAGTTAAAAAATCTAAACTATTATTGGTATAATTACCTGTTAGGTTAGTTACCCAAGCATTAGTACCCGCAGAAGCAGCATTGATAACACCACCAGCAGGAGCTCCTAACTGCCAATCACCAGTAGAAACCCAACCAGCATCACCACCTTCCCAACTCATATTGTATGGTAAAGTACTGATAATAGGAGAGTTACTAATAGTAGTCATCATAGTATCATTAGCCGAATTTGGGTCTCCAGCCGCAGTTACATAAGCTGCGAGGTTGTAAGTACCCGCCGCACTAAAGTTAGCATTGGATAAGAAGGTATAATCAATGGTATCGCCAGGTGCGATCATCATACCAACCGTTTCAGAAACGATAGACCCGTTAGAATTAAATCCAGCATCAAAAGCGTTGACGGTAGCAAAGCCACTATTGGTTACAGAAATAGTAACGGTTTCATTCCCTAAACCACAACCACTCATACCGGCATCTAAATCAATTACGGCTAATTCAGCAGGCGGAGCTTCTAACACGGAAACATCATCAATCGCAATATCAGAGGTATAAGAACCACCGCTAATTGCTTGGAAACGAAGACGGATAGAAGAGCCATAAGCACTTAAGTCCACCCAAGCATTATTCCATTGATCACCTTGATCACCAGAAAGTGACCAGATATTTGTCCAAGTACCCGAACCCGCAGGAGATTCGACTTCAACATTCAGCGTACCAATTAAAGCACCCCACATATGATAGTTGAAATTCAGTGCAGGAATGGTTAACCCAGAGGTAATGATTTCAGGTGATTCCACGATGGCATCAGAACCAGCGGCAGGACCAGAGGTTTCAATGTAAATATAGTATAGACCAGAAGCCGCACTAGAAGGTCCTGTATTAACGGAACCTGTAGCACCTTGCAGAACCGTCCAATCTAGAGCATCAGTAGTAGATTGAGCCCAACATGGATCAAGGATACCTCCATCTTCAAAGTCCTCTGTAAATGGAGCAGTTAAAGGGTTACAAAGTGTAGTGATGGTAAATGGACCAGCCAAACTCGTTGTATCACCAGGACCACAAATTTGTTGTAAAAAGACATCAATTGTGGTTTGTTCAGGAATACCACCTACACTTAATGTATTACCAATTACGATTGTATCTGCGGCTAGAATACCCCCTACACTAGCGACCAATCTAAAAGTATCTGTAGCTGTACCATTCCAAGAAGCGGAAATGGAATCATTAGAAACAAAGTCAAAAGTGAAACCACTAGGTGTAAAACAAGCAATATTTTTAACTTGGAAATCATCAATAGATACATCACTAGTATATCCACCACCTCTAATGGCTTCAAAATGTACAGCGATAGTATCTGCAAAACCAGTTAATGGTAATTCTGATAAATTCCAAACATCGCCTTGATTACCCGATAGGGTGAATACATTAGTTAAGTTACCAGAACCTGCAGGAGATTCAACGGAAACATTTAACGTACCCATAGTTGCTCCAAACATGTGATACTGAAAGGATAAACCAGGACTAGATAAACTAGAAACATCAATAGCAGGAGAGATTAAAATAGCATTATCACCAGGTGCAGGACCAGAAGTTTCTAAATAAGCATAATAATTTCCTTCTATTGCACCAGCAGGACCAGTATTAAAAGAACCTGTCGCTCCAGTTTGTATCGTCCAGTCTAAAATGTCAGAAGTATCTTGAGTCCAACAAGTGTTTAACGTACCACCATCTTCAAAACCATAGAAATATGGTGCACCTACAACACTAGCAGGTAGTGTGGTAAATGATCCCATTAACCCAACACTCACATCACCACCACCACAGTTATCTCTACCATATACATCATAAGCAGAACAAGCACTTAACCCTGTAATTGTGTAAGGTAAGGTTGCGGTATTCGTAGCATTAGCCCAATCAGGTGTTGTACCTGACGGCACGACTACTACATCAAAAGTATTTCCAGTATTGGTAGAAGTCCAATCTACATCAGCTCCCATTTGTGTAACATTAGATATATTTAACCCAGAAGGCGTAGCACAAGAAACACAAGTAGAAACTTCAAATAAATCTATGGCTAAATCAGAAGTATATTGACCTGTAGTACTTATCATTTTAAATTGGAAATAGATGATTTGTCCAAGATAAGCAGTTAAGTCCACTCCTGCATTTTGCCAAGGGTCAGAACCCGAAGCTTGTAATTGACCGTCCCATACAAATACGGTGGTAAATGGTCCAGAAGTAGAGTTACCTACTCCTAATTCAAAACGACCCATACCTGCACCAAAAGCGTGTAACCAGAAAGATAACTCCGCAGCTTCTGCACCTCCTCTTAAGTCAACAGCAGGTGAAATAAGGATAGCTGAATCTCCAACAGTAAAGCCACTAGTCTCTACACTCACATAGTTAGCACCGCTATGAGCGAAATCTGGCCCTGTATTGTTAGAAGGACTCGCTCCAGGTAGTCTCCATTGTCCTCCAAATGTACCGATGTCTCCTGTCCAACCCCCTACGGCATCAAATTCTTCCGAGAAGATTACAGAAGCTAATCCAGTATTACAGGTAATACCTTGAGCACCTTGTATTAAAGTTTGGAATGTAGCAGTAGTAGTGTCACTTGTACCATTGCCACTCACTATACAATCATCTACTAACCGAATTTCATAAGCAGTAGTTGGTGTCAACCCTGTTAAGGACTGTGGACTAGTCACACCAGTTAAGGCTGTACCCATACCTGTTGTAAATCCAACTGGACCATATTCGAGATTAGTTGCTCCACTCGAAGAAGACCATGATACATCAGCAGAAGTAGCTGTAATATTACTTACAGTTACGTTAGCAGGCTTTACGCAAGATGGAGCTTCTCTAAAGTGAATATCATCTAATGCCATATCACTACTCGTAAAACCACCACTAACCGCTTGAAATCTTACCCCTACCGTTAAACCTGTAAACGCTGCTAAAGAAACATCTGCTTCTAACCATTGATCGCCTTGATCGCCAGATAATGTCCATACATTAATCCAGTTGCCTGAGCCTTGAGGAATTTCTACATCAAAATTGATTGTACCCGTATTGGCACCAAACATGTGATACCAAAACTGTAAATGCGGTACAGTTAAACCAGATAAATCAACTGTACCTAAAAGGTTAGCAATTTCGCCTGCTCCAACTCCGGAAGATTCTAAATAGATATATGTTCCGCCACCGCCTGCACCAAGTGTATGGTCATCAGAAGGGCCCGTATTACCCGTAGGTGTACCATTTTGGTCAAATATCCAATCTTCTTGATCGGCTTGATCCTGTTCCCAACATGGATACATTGCAGCATTTTCAAAATCTTCTAAATATGGTGCGACAAAAGGAACACATTTCGTCAATAACGAAGCAAATCTAAATTCACTTATATCCCCTACACCACAACTATCAACCAAATAAACATCATAGTTTGTATTAGGCATTAAGCTTGAAAGGGTATAAGGACTAGTTAAATTCATTAGCATTGTACCTGTACCCGGTGTAAATCCACTTACTCCATATTCAATATTAGACATACCACTAAAAGATGTCCATGTTAAATCCGCAGAATTATCTGTAATATTAGCAGTGGTAAAGTTACTAGGTTTAGGACAGGTCGGAGCTTCTTTGAAGTGAACATCATCTACTGCCATATCGGAAGTATAAGAACCTCCACTTATACCTTGAATTCTGATACCTATTTGCCCCGTGATACCTAATCCTCCTAAGTTTACTTCTGCTTCTTCCCACTGATTACCTTGATCTCCACTTAGCGTCCATACATTAATCCAGTTTCCTGAACCCAATGGAAGTTCTACATCAATATTGAGTGTACCCATTAACGGGCCCCACATATGATACCAAAAAGACATAAAAGGAGTAGTTAAACCAGATAGGTCAACCTCTGCGGTTAAGTTTGCAGTAGAACCTGCCGCGGGTCCAGAGGTTTCGATGTAAATGTACGTACCTGCACCATTTAAACCCGTAGTAACATCTCCAGAAGGTCCTGTACCTATTGAACCTGTACCATTTTGATCAAAAGTCCAATCTAACTGATCGGCTTGATCCTGGGTCCAACAGGATATGGCAGCCGTTTCCCATGTTTCTAGGTATGGAGCTGAAAAAATTAGACATTGTGTTAAAAAGTTGGTTAAAATAGGATCACTAATATCGCCCATGCCACAGTCATCCATTACATATACATCGTAGGCAGTACTAGCATTAAGTCCAGACAAAGTATAAGGACTTGTTATACCTGAGATAGTTGTACCCATACCTGGCGTAAAACCTTGAGGACCATACTCAATATTGGATAAACCACTAAAAGAAGTCCACGTCAAATCTGCTGAAGAGGCCGTAACATTTGCATTGGTTAAGCCACTAGGCTTAGGACAAGTCGGTGCTTCTTTAAATTGAATATCATCAATGGTAACATCACTTGTGTAACCAGTGCCTCTGATACCTTGAAATCTAACTTCAATAGTACCACTATAACCCAAAGCAGATAAATTAACTTCTCCCTCTTGCCAAATATCTCCCTGATCACCACTCAATGTCCATACATTTGTCCAAGTTCCTGTACCTGGTGTACTACGAACATCAATATTCAATGTACCCATATTACCGCCAAACATATGATACCAAAAGGACATAAAAGGAGTTGTGAGTGCAGATAAGTCAACAGTGGTGGAAATATTAGCAATATTACCAGAAGTTTGACCCGTTGCTTCTATGTACATGTAAGAACCCGTACCATTTAAACCAGGTGTATGATCACCTGAAGGTCCTGTATTATTAGAAGGTGTACCACTTTGATCCAGTGTCCAATCAAAATTGTCACCTGTATCTTGTGTCCAACAAGTTACGGTAGCCCCTTCCCAATCTTCTGTGATAGGTGCTGTTAGCGGACACTGTGCCGAAGCAAATTGTACTGAACTTCCTACCATCAGTAAACTGAAGAGTAATAAGTTGAAGTGTTTCATAAAAAATAGTTTAGTGAATTTAATGATACATTAAGACCATGATGTCTAAAAATAGAATATTGACTATATCCTACTATGTATTTATTTAAAATATATAATATTATTGACTGTGTTAAGCATACCTATTAACATCTATTATAGGGTAGAGTATTTAAAAGAATAATGCCTAGAATAGTCAATTAACATTAATAGTGTTTTACTAAAATATTAATATTGAAAAGATTATTTGAGTAGAATGATTGATGTTCATTTAATGTTAGTACATGTTATAAGTAATTATTTTGTTATTAATGGGGTGTGGCAAATTTAATAGAAATGATGGATATAATTAGCCAATGATACAATTTTTTAAAGACATTCACTCAATATATTCGATTTTAACAACTCCCTGTATCTTAAGTAAGAAGATTGATATTTAAATATCAATCTTCAACTTTATCTAGATAGCTTTTAATTATTAAACCATATTTGTAGGACTTTTGAAGTTAGCCTTTGCTACTTAATTGTTAACAGATAAATAAAATAGGTTGAAATTTGAAAGCTACTTTTTATCAAAGAAACACAATTACTATCCATCAATCGTGAAAGTATGCTTGATATTTTTCGGGATTACTTGTGTTGTTTTAAAAACTTTTTGTTTTGAAATTTAAACAATTATGCGTTAATTTGTATTGTTGTTTGTAAAAATGTGTTTTTAAGTATCATTTTTTTACGAACAAATTTGATTTTTTGTATCAAAATAGTTAAATTTGTATCATCTTAAACAATTTGTTCAAAACTGAATAAATATTATCAAATCAATATAAAAAGATAGTTATGTCAAAAGAACTCGATTCAAAAATGAAAGCCCTACAAGTGGTGATGGATAGATTGGATAAAACCTATGGTAAAGGTACAGTGATGCGTTTGGGGGATAAACAAACAGTTGAAATTGATGTAATCCCAACTGGTTCATTAGGGTTAGATGTTGCACTAGGAATCAATGGTTTCCCAAAGGGAAGAATTATAGAAATATATGGTCCAGAATCTTCTGGTAAAACAACTTTAGCAATTCATGCTATTGCTGAAGCTCAAAAGCAAGGTGGTATTGCAGCATTTGTAGATGCAGAGCATGCTTTTGACCGTTTTTATGCAGAGAGTTTAGGGGTAGATGTAGAAAACTTATTAATTGCTCAGCCTGATAATGGAGAGCAAGCATTAGAGATCGCAGAGAACTTAATTCGCTCAGGTGCAGTAGATATTTTAGTTGTGGACTCTGTAGCAGCTTTAGTACCTAGAAGTGAAATAGAAGGAGAGATGGGAGATTCTAAAATGGGTTTACAGGCTCGTTTGATGTCTCAAGCGATGCGTAAATTAACAGGTTCTATTGGTCGCACAAATTGTTGTTGTATTTTCATTAACCAATTACGGGAGAAAATTGGGGTAATGTTCGGTAATCCTGAAACAACAACAGGGGGTAACGCACTTAAATTCTACGCTTCTATCCGTTTAGATATTCGTAAGACAGGTTCTGCTATCAAGGATAAGCAAGGAAACATTGTAGGAAATCACGTTAAAGTGAAAATTGCTAAAAACAAATTAGCACCACCTTTCCGTATTGCTACTTTTGATATTACATATGGTGTAGGTATCTCTAAAGTTGGTGAGATTGTGGATTTAGGGGTTGAGCATGATATTATTGGTAAAAGCGGGGCATGGTACAGTTATGGCGGTTCTAAGATTGCTCAAGGTCGAGAATCTGCAAAAATGTTCTTACGAGATAATCCAGAAGTTGCTGCTGAAATTGAAGCTAAAATTAAAGAAATCTTATTGGGTATTCCTGCTGATGGTGGAAAACCTAAAACGGACAGTAAGCCAGAAGCTAAGGGGAAGAGTAAGTCTAAGAAGTAAATGATAATGATTAGTGACTAGTTCGTTAGTGATTAGTTACTTTGAAAATATATGAAAGGGTTAAATCTCGCTGATTTAGCCCTTTTATTACGTAAGTAGTAGTTATCCTACCTTTTTAAGATCTTGTTCTAATTGTTTAATATTTGATAGAATACTATCTAAATTATCCGTAGTTTGCTCCAATGTTTGAATATCAAGTACTTGGATTTTATCATCCAAATGCTTGATAAAGTTATCAAAGTAAGCCTTTTGAACTTTCCACTTTGCCAACAACCCCAATTTTATAACTTCTTCAACAGACTCTAAGACTTCTAGTTTTTCAGTTTTACTCCAATTTATTGTATCT
>CAYLSF010000256.1:0-7994 GCA_964385675.1 uncultured Saprospiraceae bacterium | reverse complement strand
CTATTTTTCAATTCGTAACCTGTCTGCCGACATAGGCAGATTCCTAATTCGCAATTCTTAATTAAAACGTGAGGAGGAATATCTCACATCTAAAACTAAATCAAAAATGAAAAACAAAATTTTAGTAGCAATCTTAGCTTTATGTTTAGTTGGACAAGTACACGCTCAAAAAGATGAGACTTTATTCAATAGATTAAAAATCACAGGAGCTTGGGGTGGACCTAATACTATTTTTACGACTGCTGGAGATGATAATCTGGTATTATCTGGTGGTTTTGGTGGTTTAGAGTTTGCTAAAGACTATTTCATTGGCTTTGGAGGCGTTTCTACAGTAGGTGACTTTTTTCTAAATGATTTATCAACGGATCGTTATCAAATGAGCTATGGTGGATTGATCTTAGGGTACTCTCCTAATGCACATAAATTGGTACACTTACAAGGTAATATATTGTTAGGGGCAGGAGATGTTCGTAATAGAGATTCTTTTGAAGAAGATGAGTTTATTGTCATTGAGCCAAATATTGGTGTAGAAATCAATGTAGTTCGTTGGTTTAGAATTGGAGTGAATGGTGGCTACAGAGCGTTACTAGATACGGACTTGTCAGGTTCTACTAACAATGACTTTTCTCGCTTCTTTGGCCAGATCAACTTTAAGTTTGGTTGGTCTTGGGGGAGATAAGGATGATTGAGTCGCTCCTTCGTCGCTGATTGCGTGATTGTATCTCCCGAAAGGGTTCGGGAGATACAATCACCATAATTTTAACCATAACAAACTATTAACTATGAAACAAACTATTCAAAAATTAACTGTATTTACATTTTTACTCAGCATACTAGTACTATCTAGCTGCTCGGAGTTTGACGCTTTATGTGAAAAAGCAGATGGACCTGTTGAAGATGTAACGTTTAATTTAGATGAAATCACGGGAATTGAATTAACGACTTCGGCTAATGTATTTTTTCAAAAGGGAAATGATCAAGAAGTTATTGTAAATGGTCAAAGAGATGCTATTGAAAGGTTGAATCAAACTGTAGACAATGGAGTCTGGCGAATTGATTTTAATGATTGTATCAATCATGACGACATGAATATTTACATTACGGTGCCAACTATTGATTATATCAAGGTAACGGGGTCTGGTGATGTGTTTGCAGAAGTTGGATTTGAGTCTAATGAAAATGTAACGTTACGAATTACAGGCTCAGGTTTCATTAAATTAGAAATGGATGCTCCCGAAATTAATAGTAAAATTACGGGTTCGGGCGATATGATTCTTTCTGGAAGCACTAATACGCACCATTCAAAAATTACAGGTTCTGGAAATATAGAAGCGTTTAACTTAAATTCCATTGATAATACCATTGAAATTACCGGCTCTGGTGATGCAGATATATTTATAGATGGAGGATTGTTAGATGCAACAATTAGAGGTTCGGGTGACATTGGATATAGAGGATTACCTAATTCCATTAATGTAGATATTACAGGTTCTGGACAATTGGTAGATAGAAATTAAAATACTATTTGTATTACACAGGGTAGCCGAAATTGAAACGAGCAATTTTTCATTAGAAAAATTGCTCGTTTCAATTTCATTCAATAGTTCTATATAGTTACACTGCCTTTTCTTTCACATTTGATTTCTTAATGTAATTCTCTAGTGCCATCGTCATAGAGGGCGCTTCCTTTGTAGGTGCTTTGATATTAATGGTTAAATCTCTATCTAAAACCGCTTTTGAGGTAGAGTTTCCAAATACAGCAATACGGGTTTCGTTTTGCTTAAAGTCTGGAAAATTTTCAAACAAAGACTTAATCCCTAAAGGACTGAAAAATACCAAACAATCATAAGTAATATCTGCTAAATCAGATAAATCACTACTTACGGTTTGATACATCATTGACTCTGTAAATTCTATACCATTGTCATTTAGGTAAGCAACTACTCTTTTTGAACCTAAATTGGAACAAGGTAATAAAAACTTCTCTTTGCCCTTATACTTCATCAAAGGCGTTTTCAAATCAGAAATCAACCGTTTTCCAAAAAATACTTTACGCTTTCTATACACAATGAATTTTTGTAAATACAAAGCAATAGATTCCGTTAGACAGAAGTACTTCGTGTCTTGAGGCATCTTAATACGCATCTCTTCGCAAATACGAAAGAAATGGTCAACAGCATTTTTACTCGTTAAAATAATAGCGGTGAAGTCTGATGGTTTGACGCGCTGCTTCCTAAAATCTTTTAGAGCGACAGGCTCTACATGAATGAATTGACGGAAATCTACCTTAATACCGTACTTTCTTTCAAGATTAAAATATGGAGAACGCTTTGGTTGAGGCTGAGAAACTAAAATTGTCTTAATTTCCTTATAACTTTCTTCCACTTTTGTTGACATTCAACCCGTTTTAAATTATTATTGCCCAATACTATGCACCATGATAATTAGATAAGTAGATATATCAACTACTTATATATTTGAACAGGATCATCATTGGTGATATTTCAACGGTGCAAAGGTAAATAAAAAAATGAAATTTATGAAACGCTAGGAATTTATTAGCAATTCCAAAATAACGAATTAGTCTAAAAATGAGGAAAATACCCAATAAAGCAAATCCGATATATAGTATTGGACGTTGCAGATTTGTAGGAGCAAATGCTTGAAAAGCAATAAATGGAACTAAAGCAATTCCTAATATTGAATTAAAAATACCTAATGAAAAACTGTATAATTTGACCTCTTTACGGAATGGGAAAATCCAACCTAGAATACTTAAAATTAAATGTTTAAATAAGAAAACACTTATAACCCCTAATATACATAACGATAGAGATTGAAATGGTGTCTCCGCAATAGGCATACCCAAATAACCCGCTAATAAATAAATAAATGTTCCTCCAGAAAGGGCTAAGATAGCATACGAAAGGACATAAGGAATATGTATCAAATGACCTTTATCTCGCAATAATAAAACCATCATATTATTACTCATAAAAGCCTTGTACATATCATTTACTTCATCTCTAAAGCCTGACATCAAAATGGCTAATAAGCCTAATATAGAAAGCAATAACCCAAATTTGAGTGTACCTAAAGTGTTAACTTTGCTTGTATCAAATATTAATCTACGCTCTTGTTCTTTTTTAGAAGCTTTTGTACCTGCACCTGCTGTGGGATTAAAAGCAATTTTTCTACTTTGATATGTTTTTCCTTTTGGGTTAAATGTGCCTGTTACACCAAATGGATTTTTAGTATTTAAGGCAACATCTGATGTATCAACAGGTGTACGCACTACGCTCTCTTGTTCTGGTTCTTCTACTTCTTCTAGCTGTTCTTGAACAAGTTCTTGCTTTGGCTCTGGTTGGGGTTGAACTACACGCTTTCCTTTTACCAATTTATTCGGCAACAACGTAATTCGATTGGAATGATAAATTTTCTTACCTTTTGAAAATAATGCAAAAGGATTAGGTTCTCCATCATTTATCTCTTCAACGTTTACAGGTTCTGTTGTAGAAGAATTTGTATTGACAGATGATGTTGTTGTATTTCTAATTGATGAATTATTGTTCGTACTATTATTGTTTGTAGTTGTCACGTTATTTTGAGTACGTGTTTGCGTATTTGTTGGTGCTACAGGAGGAGGTGTAGTGGTTTGAGGGTTTTCAGTAGGAGCATTTAGGGTTTCTGTTGCTTCACTATTATTAGTAGTCTCTTGGTTTTCAGAGATATTTGTGCTAGTTGGCGGTGTTTGTGGTTGTGTGGCGGGTTCTGGTTTAGGAGACGGAGGAATTGAATCCTGTGCATGACTGACCACTGTTATCCCTATTGAGAATAAAATAATGCTGAAAACTTGATATAAAGTAAATCTGTTATTGATATAATACATTCTTATTTTTATTATCTGTATTTACAAAAATAAGAGGATTTTATAAAATTGGAAATGGAGAATTGAAAATTATGATTTATAAATCCAGTTTTTTGAATTTCAAAATAAGAATTTCAATTATTTATTAAATTTACAGTATGACAAAATTGGTTCAAACTGTATATGTACTTTATTGTTATCTCATCACCGGGATTGTACTGCTGTTTTTTATTGGTTTCTATGAAAATTTCTTTTTGATAAAAACGGTGAGTTTACCACTAGCCGATAAAATCCCTACGTATGCTTCTTTTATAGATTTTGGACTCTTAATTTTATTTGGACTTCAACATAGCATTATGTCCAGAAAATGGTTTAAAAAATGGCTAACTCAATTTATTCCTGCTTCTATAGAAAGAGCTACTTATCTATTGTTTTCTAGTTTATTCCTAGCGTTATTAATTTGGCAATGGCAACCTTTTGGTCAAGTGATATGGGATGTTAGAGGAGCCGTTTGGAGTATATTTTTATATGGGGTAAGTTTTTCTGGCTTACTCGTCATTACAACTAGTGTTATCTCTATTGATTTATTTGAGTTTATTGGCTGGAGGCAATTACAGCAAGAAAAATTAAATACGAAAGAATTTGTTACACCTCTATTTTATAAAATTGTTAGACATCCGATATATTTCGGCTTTTTACTTTCATTTTGGTTTACGCCATTGATGACTTGGAGTCATTTATTATTTGCATTGGGAATGACAGCTTACATTTTAATTGGTGCAGCACTAGAAGAAAGAGATTTAGTAGAACAGTTTGGGGTGCGTTATTTAGAATATCGACAATATGTATCTATGTTAATTCCGTTTTCTAATTTTAGGTTTTAGTTACTAGATACTGGTTGAGTGATAACGAAATCCCGTACTTGCAAAGTCGGGAATACTGGAATTTAGGATGAAATCATGAAAGAACCAAACAATACAACAAAAGCGTGAATGAAGATTTTATACTACATATTATATATCACTACATTTCTTGGGTGTATTAACCTAATGGCACAAGATCCAAAGTTTCGACACTTTGAGGTAGAAGATGGCTTGCCTAGTGCTACGGTATATCAAGTTTACTTGGATACTAAAGGTTATCTGTGGTTTTCTACAGAAGCGGGTTTATCACAGTTTGACGGCACAGCATTCCATAATTATAATATGGATGATAATCTACCGGATAGTGAGATTTTTGGGGTTTTTGAGGACAGTAAAGGAAGAATTTGGGTAAAAGCCTATAATGGTAAATTTGGATACATTTATAATGGTCGAATTTATACTGCTAAACAAGATAGTACGCTTAAACAATTAGAACAAAAGCATTGGGTGGAGCATATTTTTGAAAATGAAGCCCAAGAGTTATTTTTTGCACAGCAGGAGAATGGTGTATCGGTTTTAAAAGGAGATAAAACGATTCATATTGACTCTGATGTATTGTATGAACAACTCTCTCAAACGGATAAAGAACGATTATTTGAAGATGCAACTTCAGCCAAAACAACGGTTTTAGGGTTTCATGAAGACTCACTTGGTCGGACTTTAATTATAGCAAATATTGGAGAATTTTTATGGCAAGATGATAAACTAATTCTGTTAGAATCTTTTCAAACCTTATTCTCTAGTGTAGCCCTTAAAGGACAACGAATTTTTGCTAAGCCTAAAGCGAGTAATACTATTTATGCAAGATTACGAAATCAAGGGTTTCAACCTGTTTTTTCAGCTCAAACCATTAATTCAAACTCCGATTTAATACTGTTTAACAATGCAAAATTAGGAGGAATATGGGTGGGTAGTTTAGGGAATGGTTTATTTCTTATTCAAGATTATTTAGATAATCCTACCGTTACTAAACACTATTTGAAAGACAAGGTAGTATCGAGTGTTTTTAAAGATAGAGAAGGTAATCTTTGGGTTACAACATTGGGGGATGGGGTTTTTATGTTGTCAAATACGCCTGTTTTGACCTACACTCAAAATCAAGGTTTATCTGACATTGATTTATATGGCATTGCTGGAGATGGAAAAGGAAGAATATTTGTAGGTACGGGTTCGGGAAAAGTCAATGTTTTGAATACAAAAGGAGAATTACAAAATATTTTAGACATTGGCATAAAAGGACGTAAATACAATAGGGTGAGTTCTATTGTATTGGATAAAAAACAAAATATCTGGGCAAGTAGTGATCAAGGTATAAAAGTATTTGGGCAGGCAACTGCGCCTAATTTTAAAAACCTAAAAACCTTTGTGAGTGATGCTCAGGGAAACTTGTATGCAGGTACGAGTATTGGACTATTTGAAATAAAACTAGATGGCACAACCAAGGAAGTTTATAAACGACGCACTAATGCAATTCTTCCTATCACGGAAAAGCAAATATGGATAGGTGGAAATGATGGACTCTATTATTATGACGGGTATAAAATAACACATCAAGGACAGCTTAATCCTGCTTTAAATTATCGAATATTGGACATTGCTCAAACGAGTGATGAGACGATTTGTATTTGTACACATGGAAATGGTGTGGTGCTAAAAAAAGGAAATGAGACTAAAGTCTTAACTAAAAAAAATAGTAATATTGTTAGTAATGTTTGTACAGATATTTTTGTAGATGACAAGGATATCGTTTGGCTTTCTACTAATGGCGGTATCAGTAGAATTGAATTAAATGGTTTAGAAATAGATGAAATTACCTCCTTTACTGAAACTGATAATTTAGCTTCCAACGATGTGCGAAGTATCTATGCGAACAACGGAAAAGTTTGGGTCGCTACTTCTGAAGGACTTTCCTATTTTGAAGAAGCCGATAAAAATCAAGTAGAGCGTTTTCCACCGCCTATTTATATCAATAGTATAAAAATTTGGGAACAAGATACAATTGTCACAAACAGTTATGAATTGCCCTATTATTTAAATAATATCAAAATTGGTTATACGGGTATTTCATTTAAAAGTGGAAGTCGCACGAAGTATCGTTATAAAATGGTTGGTATTGATGATAATTGGATAGAGACTACAAGTAATGAAGCTCAGTATCCTCAGTTGCAAGATGGTCATTTTATTTTTCAAGTCGCAGCACTTAATGTAGATGGCTATTGGAGTACCGAACCTGCACAAATTCATTTTATCATCCACCCTCCTTTTTGGGAAACATTGTGGTTTATTACTCTCTGTGTATTAGCAGGATTGGCATTAATTTCCTCCGTAGTCTATTGGATACTCAAAAATCAAGCGGATAAAAATCGCCTACAACGCCAAATTGCAGAAAGTGAACGGATGGCATTGCGGTCGCAAATGAATCCACATTTTGTATTTAATGCCCTCAATTCTATCCAACATTTTATTATGATGGAGGATGAGCGAAATGCTAATTATTATTTATCTCGATTTTCAAAATTGATGCGAAGAGTTCTTGAAAATTCAAAACATCAATTGGTTAACTTAGAAAGTGAAATCACTACTTTAAAATTATATTTGGAATTAGAAGCCCTTAGGTTTGAAGGAAAATTTGAACATGATTTTATTGTAGATGACAATATAGATACGTATGAGACGGAATTGCCTTCCATGATTATTCAACCCTTTATCGAAAATGCAATCTGGCATGGACTTATGCCTAAACGGGATGCACCGCCAAAACTAGAAGTGAAATTTACATTGGAAGATGAACACCTAATTTGCACCGTAAAAGATAATGGGATTGGACGAGAAGCTTCTGCAAAAATTAATGAGGGTAACCGTTCTGAACATAAATCTACAGGAATTTCAAATACAATGCGACGCTTATTTTTATTAAGTAAAATGGAAAATAAACAAGCGGATATTACCATTACAGACCTAAAAGATGAAGCGAACAATGCATTAGGAACGTTAGTTACTATAAAAATTCCTATATTGGAAGATGTTGGAGAATTGGTGGAGTAGGCACTTGAGTCTTGATACTTGCTTGTCGGCAAACAGGACTATCGGGATAAAAATTGACAGTTAACAATTAATAATTAACACTTATAAAAGGTATGATAAAAGCAATAATCGTAGATGACGAATCAAAAGGAAGATTGAGTTTAAAAAAACTATGTGAA
>CAYLSF010000255.1:0-7996 GCA_964385675.1 uncultured Saprospiraceae bacterium | reverse complement strand
TTTTAAGATAGCTTTTTCTGGTTGTACTTTTCATTGGTTGATGCTTTAGGTAAATTCTAGTGGTTGTTTACTTTACCCCCTCCCCCCTAATCCCGTACAGTAGTCGGGAGGGACTTTTCAGAATGTGAAGCCCCCCTGTTAGGGAGATTTAGGGGGTAATCTCACAATTCAGAAGGCAATACCCCGAATCGTTCTCGAAATATTTGTGTAAAGTGCATGGAATCTTTATAACCGACAGCAAGAGCCGTAGCCACAATAGTTGGAAAAGTTTTTTGCTTTAAATAACTATGTGCTTTTTGTAACCTTGCTTCTATGAGATATTCAGAAGGCGACTGCCCGGTGTATTCATTGAGCTTTCGTCGAAGCTGCCGATTGCTACAATACATCAGTCTTGCTAAGTCAGTTACCGTAAACTTACCGTTACCTATATTAGCTTCAACATGACGCTGTAGTTTCAGTAACCATTCTTCTTGTTCTATTTCATTTCTTCGTCTCACAAAATTTCCTTTTAATTTCTGAGGTAAAGGTAAGTAGAGATGAATATGAAAAATCGGACAACCATACGTAAAATTCACGCCATACACCTAGAAAAATCGGACAATCATATATAAAATTTACGCCATACCTATAAAATTTGCGTCATTTCAATTTTTATTTAAAATTATTTGATAGTTTTTCACTAGTAAGTTTTAAGTTTGAAAGAGTGGTAAAATTTGAGATAAGCTAGAGGAAAATATACCTGGTTTACAGTATCAAAAGCTGCAAGTAGGTGGACTTCAAACTGCACAAAGTTTCTATTATTTAATTCGTATTTTTAAAATCAACCAGGTTATGAGAATTTTTATTTATTTTATGATTATCGTATGCTGCACGTGTGTAGCTTGCGAGTCTTCTACTGCAACAACGAAAGAAGCTACTCAAGAAATGGAATTGATTGAGTCAACAGACCAAAAACAAACCAAAGCAGCCATTAAGGCATTAATTGATCGCTTCCACCGGGCTCAACGGGGCAAATCAGCTGCGGGTATGGATTCCGTTTTTACTCAAAATAGTCTATATTGTGGTACAGCACCACATGATTTTATGGATAAAGAACTCATTCTATGGTCTATAGGAGAAGCGGCTAAAGTAGAAGCTATAAAAATAGAATACGAGATACTTAATCAAAAAATTCGCTTGGCAGAAGACGGACAGTCTGCTATCATATTAGAATTAATGGTCTTACCTTACATTAGTCCTGTACCGATTCGTCAAGTTAGTCATGCTGTCAAGGAAGGAGATGATTGGAAGTTGGATTTTATGAGTATATCTCTTGTACCTGATGAAAAAGATTTACCTTTAATCAATAAAGCCGTTCCTAAATATGAAGCACCTCCTGTAAAAGAATTATGGAATGAATGATGATTTCATGGTTTTCCCGAAATAAATTCGGGATTTCACTATGCTCAACATGATTTCATGGTTTATAGAAGATTGTTGACTTCAAGTTTTTTTAGAAAATTAAAAATTCACTAAATTCATCATTTGGTAGTTTTAAAAATGTAGGGTTAAGTCTTTCGAGGAGTACTAAACCTCCAATGTAGATTCCTAATCAAGTTAGGAACAGGCATCGGAGGTTTAGTTATAGCCTTACGTTTACTAATACCGAACTACTTATCCTTTTTATCCGCTGATATGACACTAAAAACTAAATGAAAGGCTTTGCATTCAAATGCTTATTATATTTATATGTAATAGGATATTTTTTTACGGGTACGGCACTAGCACAACGTGAAACACCAACCTCTGCTATCACATTCAAGCGGATAGGAAAAAGTGTAGGCATACCTAACACGGTGAGCGATGTCAAAAAAGATAAGCTAGGATTTATCTGGTTAAGTGCTAAATCAGGTATTTATCGCTATGACGGTATTCGGACTAAAGTGTATAAACACGATCCTGCTTATCCAAATAGTCTATCTAATAGCGATGTGACTGCACTTTTTATCGATAAATCTGACAGAATATGGGCAACTACATTAGATAATAAATTATACAGACTCAATAGACAACTTAATCAATTTATAGCATTACCACTTATGATGGATAATGCACCCGTTCCTAATTCTTTTAAAATCAATACATTATTTGAAGATAGTAGAGGTATCATTTGGTTAGCAACCAATAAGCATGGATTAAATCGGCTAAATCCAAATACAGGACAGGTAGTACACATAGATTTATCATCTTACTTACCCATTGACTATCAACATATTACTGATGTGGCGGAAGATAAATTTGGTAATTTATGGTGTGTCAGTTTTCATTTATTTTGTCTCTACTTCAAAAAAGATAAACCTCAAATCAATTATGCTACAAGGTACTACTTGACCAATGACCCTAGTAAACATATAGGACGGCTTGTAATTAAAAAGATAGAATGTCAATCGAATGGCAATTTATGGGCTGCAGGGTATGATAATAGTGTATATGAGGTAATCCCCTCCGAACGAAAAATGGAACAACTGACATTAAATCTATCTAATACCACAACGAGTAGAAAAGAAGTAGGTCCAGACGAAATTCTCAATCCCAAAACAACATCGCAGGGTATTATAAGATTTGACCCCTTAGACAGAACGGCTTCTTTTGGTAAAATAGGGGCACATGTCAATGCACTATTTAGTACAATAGATGGGCAGTTGTGGCAGGGCAATGAGGTAAATGGTATTAATATTATTCCAGCAAAGTCGCAATCTTTCCTTCCCTTGCGATATAATCGTTATGATAAACAGAGTCTAAGTAGCAATAGGGTAACAGATATTTATGGCGATAATACAGGCGAAATATGGGTTAGTACAGCCGGCGGTGGTTTGAACTATTATCATCCTAACTTACTTCAATTTAATCATTTTCGTTCTGTTCCTACAGTAAAAAATACCCTAAGTAGTGATGAAGTAACCGCTTTTGAGGAGACAGCGGATAGGACAATATGGGTGGGAACGACCAATGGTTTAAATCAATTTAATCCAATAAATGGTACATTTAAATCCTATTATCCTCCAGCTACTTTTTCAAATGCTAAACAAAATAGGCTATTTTCTATTCTTTCTGATGAGTCAACGCCTAATAGTTTGTGGATAGGTAGTCAAGGAGGACTCATTCGCTTTGATACCAATACGGGTTTATTTTCAAAATGGCGTTCAAAACAAAAGGAAACGCTTCCCCTAGAGAAGGATTATGTAGGACAATTAACCAGAGATAAAAAAGGTAGGCTTTGGGCGGTGTCTTTTTTACCTTATCGAATTTTTAGATTGGATAAAGCCACCAATACTTTTCAACCCATATCTTTACACCCAAAAAACTGGCAGCTAAAAAAAATTGTTGCCGATAATCAAAATCACTATTGGATAGCGACAAAAGACAATGAACTATATCAACTCGACTTAAATACAACACAATTTCAAAAGGTTAACCTCCCTTCTTCTATTCCTGTAACTCAGATGACTTGTGTTTGGATAGATAAAAATCAAGCTATATGGATAGGGACAAATAGAGGGTTGTATCAACTGACACTTCAAAAAAAGGCATATACGGTTCAATCATTTTCTAAAAAAGAAGGATTGCTGAATGATGCTATTATGGGGATATTAGAAGCACCAAATGGAGACTTATGGTTTAGTACACAAGGGGGACTTTCAAGATTTAACCCTATAGATTCTACTTTTCGTATTTACCATCAAGCAGATGGTCTTCAAGATGATTTTTTTATAGAAAATGCCGTTTACAAAAGTGCTTCTAATCAACAATTATACTTTGGGGGCATCAATGGGTTTAATGTTTTTCATCCTGATAAGATTAAAGAGGACACGTTAGTGCCTTCCGTTGCTATCACTGACATACAAGTAGTTAGAGGGTCTTCAAAAGAAGCTCTTCAACCTCAATCGACTTCTACTACACCAACTGTTCATTTGTATCATGGTGATAAATTAATACAGATTAATTATGCCGCTTTGCATTATGCAGCACCGAGTAAGAATCAGTATGCTATCCGTCTGAAAGGCTACGATAAGGATTGGCGATACATTGGTAATCAATCTGCTGTAACTTATACCAATTTAGATGCAGGGACTTATACCTTTCAGGTCAAAGCCTCAAATAAGGATGGGATTTGGAATGAAACGCCTTCTTCTTTAACAATCCGTGTTTTTCCTCCCTGGTGGGCATCTTGGTGGGCTTGTGTTTTTTATCTCTGTGCTGCGGCTATGGGCGTTTATCGGTTATACCATACTCAGCTGAAACGACGGATTGAGCAAGATGAAATACGACGCATTAAAGAATTAGATAATTTAAAAACTCGATTTTTTGCCAATGTCTCTCATGAACTCAGAACACCGCTTACGCTAATGTTGGCTCCAATAGCTGCTGTACTTAAAGAAAATCAATTGTCAAATCGGTCTTACACTTACTTATTAACCGCCCAGCGAAATGGTACTCGCATTCATAAAATGATTAATGAAATATTGGATTTAAATAAGCTAGAGGCTGGAAAATTGGAAATACAACTTACCAAAACTACTTGGTATAATTTTCTTAGACGGCTTATCGCCAATTTTGAAACCGTTGCCAATCAAAAACAAATTGATTTTCATTTTGAATATGAAGGCAATAAATACCTTCAAGTGTTACTCGACCAAAGTAAGGTTGAAATTATTTTATTAAACCTCCTATCCAATGCTTTTAAATTTACGCCTCATAACGGTGTGGTTACGCTATTGGCTAGAGATACAGGGGATTTTTTAGAAATTCAGGTATCCGATACAGGAAGAGGAATTCACACCGAAGATTTACCGTTTATTTTTAATCGCTTTTATCAAACCAAACGAAAAGAAGCTACAGCAGAAGGCGGCACAGGCATTGGTTTAGCCTTAACTAAAGAGTTTATTCAACTCTTAGAGGGTACGATTGAGGTACAAAGTCAGGTTCAAAAAGGTACTCAATTCAGGGTTCAATTGCCTAAGAAAGAGGTCATTAGTCAATTGGAATCTAATGAGGCTCAATTGGTAGCAAAAGCAATAGAAAAAGAACGGCCTATCTCCCCTTCAATTCCTTCTAATACGTCATCGCAAACGACTATTTTACTAGTGGAAGATAATGTAGATATGAGTGCGTTTATTCAATCACTTTTAGCTCCTTTTTATACGATAAAAACGGCTCAAAATGGTCAAATTGCCTTAGCATGCCTAGAAGAATCAGCAGATTATCAGTTGATTATATCTGACTTAATGATGCCCATAATGGATGGATATGACTTACTGAAAGCGATAAAATCTCATTCAAAATATAAGTATATCCCAATTATTATGCTGACGGCACGAGCAAGTGTAGATGATAAATTAAAAGCTTTACGAATCGGTGTAGATGATTACTTGACCAAGCCCTTTATAGCAGAAGAATTACTCACCCGAATCGAAAATTTATTACAAAATGCAAATATTCGTCAAGCCATGCGGCTTGAACTACAAGTAGAGACACAAGCAAATGATGATAATCAAGATAAGGAATCATCCCTTGCACTTACTTCAACCGATGAGGCTACACAGGTTTGGTTGGATGAATTAGAGGCCAACGTCTTAGCAGAAATCAGTAATGTCAATTATACTACTGAACAACTTGCGGACGACTTAAATATAAGTAAGCGACAACTACTTCGTCGGCTTAAAGCTACTGTAGGACTCACGCCTAGTCAATACTTAAAAACTGTTCGGCTTACCAAAGCTCGTGCTTTACTTTTGGAAAATAATGATTTAACGGTCAAAGAAGTTACCTTCTCTGTCGGCTATAAAAGTGTGTCTTATTTTTCTAAACTCTTTAAGGCGGAATTTGGGAAGAGTCCTTCTGAATATTGAAGGGCATAATTTTTTTATTACCTCAAACTCAATTTTGAGAAATTGATTTAGAGTGATTTTAGTCTTAAGGGACGAAGAAAAAAATAAGGTATGCAGGTTGCGTGAGAAATTTAAGTTTAGACGATTTCAATTTTTTGACGAATAGCGGGTTATTCTAAAAAAATTGAAAGAAGTATAAAGTTAAATTTATAGTAAAATGGGTAGGTTATTTTTTTCGGAGTTCCTAAATTACTTGTTTTTTTAATTGCACCCAAGAAGACAAACTAATCGGAAGCCATTGCAACCCTACGTATTTATAATGTGATTGGACAAGAATAATTGGGAGCTAGTGTTTATATGGATGAAATTGAATTTGAAGAAGGGAAAGAGCGTTTTGAGGTGGTGATACAGCGATGATATTTTAGATGATATGTACGATTTTTAGAATAAATTCAATGGAAATACAAGAAATCAAAGCATTAGAAAATGAGCCGATACATCAATTAGTAGAATTGAGTATTGCGGAGGGATTTAATTTTTTAAAGCGACTGATAGCAGATTGGTCAAATGGTGAAAATAGATTTGATGCAATAGGGGAAGGACTGTATAAGGTTATTGAAGGAAATAAAATTATTGGTGTAGGTGGTTTGAATAAACATCCTTATACTGACGAGAATGACGTAGGTCGATTGCGTCGATTTTATATTCATCCCAAATTTCGTAGGAAAGGAATTGGGAAAAAATTGATACAAAAAATTATAAGCGAACATCGTCAATATTATACTAAACTAACACTGCGAACAGATAATATAGAAGCGGCTAAGTTTTATGAAGCATTGGGTTTTGAACGGGTTAAAAACTCGAAATTTGATACACATCAGTTGGTTTTATAAGGCTTTGTCGTTCTTTTAACCCATATTTACATTAGCAAAATCATATTCTTAAACTATTTATGCTTTGAATATTAAAATTAGAACAGATGAAAAGAACCTTTTTAATCACATTGACTTTCCTACTCCATCTTCATTTGAATGCACAAGAGACCATTCATTTGAATAATCCATCTTTTGAAGGTGTTGTTATTAGGAATAAGTTACCAAGTAGCTGGAAAAACGCTGGACAATATGAATTTCCTAAAGAAACACCTCCAGACCATCATCCCAATAATTTGTTTTTTGTAAAAGAGCAAGCAAAAGATGGAAAGAGTTATGTGGGATTAGTAACAAGAGATACCCGAACGTGGGAATCCATTGGTCAAATGTTATCAGAAGTGCTGGTAAAAGGAAAAACTTATGAGTTCTCCCTTTATCTCCGATTACCGCAAAATTACATTAGTATTAGTCGTCGAACTCGGCAAGAAGCAAATTTCAACCAGCCTGTTATTTTGAGAATTTGGGGTGGTCGTAATGCTTTTAATAAAACGGAATTATTAGCTCAGAGTCCTATAATTGACCACAAAGAATGGAGAGAATATATCTTTCGATTCACACCCCAGAAGGATAATTGGAAAGCTATTTCTTTTGAAGCGTATTATAAAGAAGACTTAATCTCCCCCTACAATGGAAGCACTTTGATTGATCATTGTTCACCGATTCGGTTATTGAATAACGGTTTAAAGTCGATGGTTAATAGCTTAGATAGTATCAATACGGATAGTTTAACTAAAACCAAAGCAATACTTCATTATATCCTTCAAACCAAACAAGATGAATTTAAGCATCCCTTGATATTAAACTTAAAAGCCTTACAGGAATTACAATTGAAACTGAGTCAGGGAGGGGTTAGAAATTATATTTTTAATCACACAACAGCAAAAGTATTAAGTTCGATTGAGTTGTTAGAAATGTTTGAATTACAAGAACTTGCAAATATTGTAGCCCAAGTCAATTTAATTTATAGAACAGATTATTCAACATTGACCAAGGCACAAAAAGACTATTTTATAAATTGTGAATCTTATTTTAATACTTATTATGACACATTATTGATTGAGCAAAAGATATTGAATTATATACACAAAAAATCAAAGAGAGATTTTAGAAAGCGATAATTAATAAACTTACCTTAAAAATCTCATCTTATTCCCCTCTTATTCATATTATTTACACAATAAATATTTTATATATGAC
>CAYLSF010000254.1:1734-8006 GCA_964385675.1 uncultured Saprospiraceae bacterium | reverse complement strand
AACAAATTACGGTATCCCTTACTCAGCCTGCTGCAATGACGGCAACGGTACAAGGTAGTGCGACCTTATGTGTAGGTGATAGCCGAGTATTAGTCGGAACAGCGAGTACAACTTCTGGTAGTCTGACCTACAGTTGGACCTTAGACCAAAGCTCAGATGCGACCGGAACATTTGCACAAGGGGCAACCTTATCACCAACGTTTACCGCAACAGGAGCAGGAACGGCTGTTATTAACTTTACAGCTACGCATAGCGTTAGCGGTTGTGAGATGACGGAGCAAATCACCTTAACGATAGAAGACGTACCAGATGTAATGGTGACGACTACAGCTGTAAGTTGTTTTGGCGGTTCAGATGGTTCTGCTACATTACAAGTACCCGATGGAGCAAACTATAGTTTCAATTGGAGCACAGGAGCTATGGGGATGTCTATTACAAATTTATCGGCAGGTAGTTATAGCTTAACGATTACAGACAATGTATCGGGTTGTACGAATATTAAAGTGGCGAATATCACCGCCCCTGCGAGTGCGTTATCCTTTGTATTAGACGATGCTGATATGATACTATGTCATGGAGCTAATACGGGAGCGATTTATACGACAACGAGTGGAGGAACAGCCCCTTACACCTACAGCTTAGACGGTACGAACTACAATAATACGACAGGAGATTTCACAGGATTAACGGCAGGTGCTTATACGCTATATGCCAAAGATGACAACGGTTGTATCGAAACAATTTCGTTGGTATTAACGGAGCCTACAGCAATGTCTTTAGTGAATCAAATCCTAACCGATCCAACGTGTTCGGATGATGATGGCAGCATTAGCTTAATCACAGGTGGCGGAGCACCTCCTTACACGTACGTTTGGAATACGGGAGCAACGACTCCAACACTTTCAGATGTAGGAGCAGGTACGTATAGTGTAACGATTACCGATGCAAATAACTGTGAATTAATACCAGCAGACTTTACCTTGACCGCTCCACCTGTGGTAGAAGAATGTGGTGGTTCTATTACCCTATGGCTAGATAGTGATGGGAATACAACATTGGATGCCAGCGACTTAACCATATGCGGAACAGCATTTATAGGTTTTTCTACAGGGACTAATGGTAGCGGGCCTTATTTTCCTTCTATAGATTATGATTGTAGTGATATAGGCAGTCATGCGGTCAGTTTATCAATAACAGATGGAAATGGTAATAATTCTACGTGTACGATTACGGTAGAAATTGGAGATAATACATCGCCTATTGTGGATCAATGTGGTGCTCTTGTAGAGCTTTATATCACCTCTAATGGAATGGTCAGCTTAGATGCTAGTTACATCACGATAGATGACAATTGCGGTAGTGCGACCTTTGAGTTTTTGCGCTTTATGGATATGTTCAATGGTACATTACCAAGTAGTACATTAGATTTTAGTTGTACAGAAGAGGGGAATCATCTAGTGTGGGTATTAGTAGATGATGGCTATAATAATGTGTCACAATGTTTACTGACCGTAAATATTATAGACACACGAGTACCGACGATAGAAGAGTGTGGAGAGACGCTTCATCTAAATTTAGATGCGTCAGGCACTTCTACGTTAGATCTAAGTAATTTGACGCTGAATAGTGTCTGCGGTGTGGCACCAACAGTTACATTCCAATCACTACCCTCTGGAGCTGCTGGTCAGACTTCGCTTACGTATGATTGTAGTGATTTGGGGAACACCAATGAGGTCGTTGTAACGCTAGATGATGGTAATACTATAACAAGTTGTACGCTTAACGTTGAACTTAACTATATGCCAACGATAGGAGATTGTACAAGCGGTATAACGATTAGCTTAGATGAAACGGGTAATGCTGTATTAGATGCCAGTAGCTTGAACTTGGTTGACCCTTGTGGGATAGCAACAGTGACGTTGGGACAGTTCCCCGCGGGGATATCGGGTCAAAGTAGCTGGAGTTACGACTGTAGTCATGTAGGAGTGGCGAATTTATTATGGGTAAATGTAGATGACGGACAGGGTAATGTATCCAGTTGTATATTAAATGTAACGGTACAGAATATGCCAACGATAGGAGATTGTACAAGCGGTATAACGATTAGCTTAGATGAAACGGGTAATGCTGTATTAGATGCCAGTAGCTTGAACTTGGTTGACCCTTGTGGGATAGCAACAGTGACGTTGGGACAGTTCCCTGCGGGGATATCGGGTCAAAGTAGCTGGAGTTACGACTGTAGTCATGTAGGAGCGGCGAATTTATTGTGGGTAAATGTAGATGACGGACAGGGTAATGTATCTAGTTGCGTATTAAATGTAACGGTGGACTATACTCCTACGATAGAAGAATGTAGTGAGATGCTCTACTTCTCATTAGATGCAGGCGGTTCAGCTACTTTAGAAGCGAGTTCTTTAACGTTGAATGATGTATGTGGGGGTACAAGCTTAGCCTTGCGACATTTCCCAGGTGGTGCATCTCCTAGTAGTTCTTTGGACTTTAATAGTTCAGGTATATCATTAATACAAGGTGTTATATTAGATGGTAATGGTAATGAATTATCTTCATGTATAATTTCTGTCAATGTGAGTCCTTATGCTCCTACGTTTGCAGCGAATGATACAGAGTCAGCAGAGGCTTCTTCATCAACTCTTACTTTAGAGAATGTTGAAGGAGAAAAAGTAAGTTTAGTAGTTGATAAGTTGAAAGCATATCCGAATCCATTTAGGGAAAGCTTGAATATAACATATAAAATAAAGCATGCAACACGAGTGAGCCTTTTTGTGATGAATGTAGAGGGTAAATTGATTTCTATCTTAGAAGATAATGTTGAAAGATTAGAAGACCATTACACGGTACAATGGTTACCAAAAGCAGGGCTAAGGACAGGTATGTACTTCATTGTACTCACAACGTCAGATGGCCATCGCTTAACACAAAAAGTTATATTACAAAAGCGATAAAAAATAGGGGATAGATAATGCGGAATAATTATCTATCCCTATTTTTACATTGATTAGTAAATCTTATTTAAAGACTTAAAGAAGATATAGTTTAAATTAATTAACTTAACAAAGCCAAGATTACCAGTAGTTTTCGTAGCTGCTTTAAGCTGTTTAGTGGAATCATAAGGATTTACTTTATAGCATTAATCTAACTTTATCAAAAAAAAGAAATTATGAAACAGTATTTATTTATCTTTATTTTTATTTCTGTAGGCATGACTCTATCAGCACAAGCAGATTGGGCGAGTGTTCCTGTACCCGATGGTCTAGGTGGTTCAGCAGATGCGGTTCTATTTGGTTTACCGATGAATGATGACATTGGCCCAGGGGATAAAATAGGCATATTTGCCACAGGGACAGGTGGTGTATTATATAAATTAGCGGAAGGGGATATTGCAGCAGGTAATTTTGTACAATTTACAGGAGCTAATGGCAATGCGATGCCATTAGGAGACGGGATAACGACCTCAACAGAGATTCTTTTTATAAAGATATATGAAGTAGATGCCGGTGCTTATTTTGATTTAGATTTGAGTGGGAGTCCAAATTTGACGGTAAACGACTTAAGTACATACGATAACAACAGTACAGACGCAATAGCTACTATGGCTTCCTTACCCGTAGAACTCACCAGCTTCATGGCCAATACCATGAAAACAGCAGTGGAATTAAATTGGACAACAGCAACAGAAATCAATAATGACTACTTCACGATTGAGCGTTCAGTGGATGGAGCAGAGTTTGAAGCATTGGAAGACATCAAAGGAAATGGCACGACTACAGCAGCACAACGATACAGCTATACAGATGAAGCTCCTTTGAATGGTACAAGCTATTACCGTTTAAAACAAACGGATTTTGATGGAAGTTTTGAGTATTCTAAAGTAGTAGCCGTAGAATATAATATCCTCGAAGCCAGTGTGAGTATCTTCCCAAATCCAGTAGCGAATGTCGCTAATATTGAGCTACCAAGTACCGAAGAATCTGTGACGATACAAGTAATGGACATATCAGGAAGAGTCATACAATCGGAAATCATAGATGCACCACAAGGGGAAACGGTTTCGATGGATGTAACGAGTCTTCAAAATGGATTATATTTATTTAATCTAGTGAGCGGTACAAGTCAATTGACGAAGAAAGTGATGATTCAGCACTAGATATTAAGGTAAGAAGTACAATACAAGCATAATTACAGTAATCTAAAGATATGCCAGTCTAAGTAGCCCACTTATGGGGGTTAGACTGGCATTTTAATGTAACTCGTACTTCACCAAAATGTGCAATAGATAGTAATAAAGTAGTAGTGTTGACCAGTCTAGGTGTATATGCATAGGCTGGTTTTTTTTGCAGTAAGCGGTTTGCTGTAGGCAGTATGTCCGCTGTCTACAGCAAACCGCTTACTGCTCACTGAATCACTGTTTATATTTCACCTCGCCTCCAACTATAGTATAAAGCACCTGCACATCCAAAATCTTATTTTTATCCACTGTTCTTAAATCTTCTGAAAGGATAACGATGTCGGCTAATTTTCCTTCAGTGAGGGAGCCTTTTATTTCTTCTTCAAAGGCACCATAGGCATTATTGATGGTATAAGATTTTAAGGCTTCATCTCTAGTCATGCTTTGTTCTGGAAAAAATACCTCATCGCTATTTGTCAATTGACGGGTAACAGAAGCAAAGAAAGAGGGTAGGGGATTGACATTTTCGACAGGGGCATCCGTACCATTGACGATGGTCGCACCGCTTTCAATGAGTTTTCGCCAAGCGTACGCCTCCATTTTTGCCCTAAATTCGCCTAAGCGTTTGGGTACAAAAGGGGCATCAGAGGTACAATGAATCCCTTGCATAGAGGGGATGACGCCCAACTCTGCAAAACGAGGAATGTCATTCAAGTTAATATGTTGAGCGTGTTCTATACGCCAGCGTAGGTTGGTTTTATCAGGATTATCTTTAAAAATGCCTTCGTATAAATCCAAAATCTCTCGATTTGCACGATCGCCAATAGCGTGTATGCACATTTGTAAGCCGTGTTTAGCAGCTTGCTCGGAGGCTGTTTTTAAATCCGCTAAGGGTGTTACATTTTGACCATGAAAATTAGCTTTATCATTATAGGGTTTTAATAACCAAGCCCCATACGACCCCAATGCACCATCGGCATAACTCTTGATGGCACGGCAAGTAAAAAAGTTATCGCCTTTGTTTAAAATTGGAAATCGGTCTAACTTTTCGCTACTTAAATCCTCTTGTGAAGAAATCATCACCCACAGCCGCACATCCAATTCGCCCCCTTCCGCTAAGGCAATATACCTATCAATCTCATCATAAGACGACCCTGCATCTTGAAAAGAGGTAATCCCTCTACGCAAACACTCGGCTTCGGCTAGTTTGATTTGTTCTTGCCATTCTGCTACTAATTCCTCTTGACTTAAGTCATCCAAATGTGCTTGATACGCATCCGAAATAGCACTCATAGCCGTTTCTTCAAATACCCCCGTTAGCTTTCCTCCTGCATCTCGCACAATTCTTCCGCCCTTTGGATCGGCTGTTTCAATGGTAATCCCTGCAATTTCCATTGCCTTTGCATTGGCAAACAAGGCATGACCGCTCGCATGACCTAATACCACCGGGTTATTGGGTGATATGGCACTCAAGGCATCATGAAACGGATACCCTTCTACATTTTTATTTAAAACTTCATTCCATTTTTCTTGATGCCAACCCCGTCCTGTTATCCACTCGCCTTTTTCAGATTCTGCAACCTTTTCTTTTACTTGGTTAATAATTTCTGCCCAATTTTTGGATTCCATTAAATTCAAATACATTAAGCTACTACCTAGCGAAGAAAAGTGTCCATGCCCCTCAATAAAACCGGGCATTACAAACTTTCCCTCTGCATCAATCACCTCTGTTTTATCACCTACTAATCCTTCAATCTCTCCTTGACTCCCTACTTTTAATACTTTTCCATCTTTTATGGCAATGGCTTCTCCTTCTGGCAAATCATCATCCATGGTGGCTATTTTACCATTTAGGATAACCATATCCGCCATTGCTTCTGTTTCTGTCGCTTGATTACAAGCACTAAGCCCTAATAAAAGGCTTATTAAGGTGTATAAATGTATTTTCATTATAAATTTAATTGTAGTAAATAGGGCAAATATAGGTTTTATTTGAAACTCGACAATCGACTCTCGATAGCTATCGGGACGAAAATAGGTATATAATTTTTGGAATTATTGAATTATTGTATTGAATTTTGTTACC
>CAYLSF010000254.1:0-1634 GCA_964385675.1 uncultured Saprospiraceae bacterium | reverse complement strand
AAGAACCAAGAACCAAGAACCAAGAACCAAGAACCAAGAACCAAGAACCAAGAACCAAGAACTTATTTCCGATTATGGAAACCTCGCTTTATGGTAATGTCGAAGTTTTCCTGATTAATATGGCTATCGACCCATGCGATAAAATTAAAATACCGAAAAATAGGGGCTTCGGAAGGTTGACGTTGTAGTGCTTCTAGTTCCACTTTTAGTTTGATAAAAGCCTTTTTAAGTGATGCCGGATAGATGAATTTAGCAGATTTTTTGATAAACCGTAAGATACATTTTTCCGTTTCAAACATTCGTTTATTAGCTCGTAAATACCGATAGGTAGAACGTTGTAAATACTCCATCAATAGGGTATTGCCCATTTCAAAGTGGGTAATAAGATTTAGAATGCGAGCCATACTTTGCAGATCACTTCTGGCAGCAGTTTTGGGTAAGTTGAGTAATTCGTTAAGCCAATCTATGGTGGTTTCGTAATGTCCTGCCCCAAAATTCATATAGGCGTATAGAAAGTAAAAGTTATGTTTAAAGAGTTCTTTGTCAAACGCTTTTTTCTCTACTTCTCGCTGTTTGATGATGTCTAAGCCTTGTTTAAAATTACCCGCTTCTGCACATTGAATCAGTTTATTGAGAAAGTATTGGGTAAAGATTTTAAATTTATCATCTAACGTAACGGCTACAGAGGCTTTCATTTTCTCCAAGTAAAAATCGACTTTTTCGTATTTCCGAAGCATACCCGAACAAAACACTTGATTGCTTAATACGGAAATATAGTGAGATGGATCTTCTTTGAGTTGAAAAGGCTGACTTTCTATCAACTCAATAATTTCAATATTTTTTTGATAAAAATCCTCATATCGTCCCATATTAAAATAGTAATACCCTAAGCTTCTATGATAGAGTACTTTAGAGCGATAAGTTGTAGCATATTGATCGGAATTGAGCAAGGGTGTATCAAAAAAGATTTTTAATTGCTCTTTTTTCTCATCATTGCGTAAGGTTGCTTGTTTTTTGGATTGTATCAAGAGTTGATAATAAATATCATTATATTGAATTTCGGTTTGAATTTTAGCAAAACAATCTTTTTCCTCTTGCGTTAGTGCCGCTAAATTTTTATCCAAATAATCAATGTCAGATTCTGCATAAGCAATCTTTTTTTGCCAAGCAATGAGTTCTAATATTTCTGTAAAGGCTTCATATTTATAGGCGAGTGTTTTTCCTTTTTTGATTAATCTTCTACAATGATTGTATAAGGATCGCTTAGCTAATATTTTGATTCCCAGTAATATATCCTTTAACTCATAAGTGACGGAAGACGTCGCATCGCTTAGTTGCAAACTTTTGAGGAGATTATCATACAAGGCTCTTTTGAGTTCTTCAAATTTCTTGGTTTGTAATTTTTTCGAACCATAAACGGCTACTTTTAAGGCATCATTATCAAATTCTTTTTGAGCTCGAACGGCTTTATAGAGTTCTATTAATAATTTTTGATTCTTACTTGTGGTGCGGGTCATATACAATGAAAATGTCCGTGACTCATTACCCCGCATAGATTTAACGAGTTCTGGTAAATAGGTTGAAGGTCTTTTTCCCATATAATCAATTGGTTATTAGTGTAAGTTACGTTATCA